>CAJUHN010000154.1 GCA_910585935.1 uncultured Lachnospiraceae bacterium
CTTCCAAGGGGCTTCTTATGGAATACTTCCTTGCCTCCGCTAGGTTATCGGCTGTTCTGCTTTTTGAAAGATAGTTTTATGATAAGTATAATCTTTCTGAATAAAAAGATGGAATGGTATGAAGATAGGGAAAGTTTGTATGAAAAGTATGGAATTTTAGTGAGGAGATATACAAAAGTAATTTTCGCAAGGGTTAGTATTTATATAGCTTGCAGAGTTTTGTAATTACTTAATATATTGATATTTTGTTAACTACCTACCATCGAAAGGCAGTGGGTTTCCGTACCTAGTAAAATTTATGAAAGGAAAAGGATTAACAGAATGAGTGAAATCAATACGGAAGAATATTGGGATAATAGGTTTTTGATGGATTGGGAAGCTATGCAGGGAAAGGAACAAACAGAGTTTTTCGCCTATATTGCACTAGAATTATTACCAGATTGGCTTAAAAGTGAAATTAAATTGGAAAAATTGACCATTTGCGATTTTGGGTGTGCATTAGGAGAAGCTGTTTGTATGTTGAATACACAGTTACAAACAAAAGTCAGCGGTATGGATTTTTCTGAAAGCGCGGTTGAAAAGGCAAAAGAAAATTATCCCCAGTATGATTTCTTTCAAAAAGATATTTTTAAGGAAGAAATAGAAGAAATGAGGTTTGATGTAGGTTATATCTCCAATGTATTAGAACATATAAAAAATCCTTGGAGTGCAGCGGAAAATTTAGTGAAATGTTTAAATCGGTATTTTATTGTTTTAATACCATTTCGGGAAACTATGCAGATAGAGGAACATTGCAATAAATTTGATACAGGAAATATTCCATTTCATATAGAAAAGATGAAGTTGATTTATGTAAATTATATGGACTGTACTCATATAGAAAATACATTATATGCAGATCGGCAAATCCTTTTGGTATATACAAATGAACAGGAAAAAATAAATCATTCCTGTTTAGAAGATTTTGTAGAAGGGTTTGAAAAAGAATATAAACAGATAATCAAGATAGATGAAAAAGAGAAACAAAAGTTAGAGGACAAAATAGAAGAGGTAAATAGGCAATATCAAACACAGTTGATGGATAATAAAAGGCTGACAGATGAAGTGAAGGATGATTTATTAAAGATAGAACAGTTTCAGTTTGAAATAAAGGAATATGAAGAGAGAGTAAATTGTTTATCTGAGGAAGTTTTGAGATATGAAAAAGAAACAGAAGAACAAAAAAATAAGATTATTGAATTAAGTGAACAAGTCATTTCGGATAAAGAGCAAAAGATAAAATATGAACATGAGATAGGTAAACAAAAAGATAAAATTATTGAATTAAAAGAACAAATAAGCTTAAACAGAGAACAGAAGATAAAATATGAATGTGAAGTAGATAGGCAAAAAGATAAAATTATTGAATTAAAGGAACAGATAAGTTTAGACGGAAAACAGAAGATAAAATATGAGTGCGAAGTAAGAGAACAAAAAGATGAAATTATTGAATTAAAGAAACAATTAGAGTTAGAAAAAGAACAAAATATAAAATATGAGAGAGAGGTCAATAGACAAAAAAAGAAAATAGCAGGTGTGACAGAACAGGAAGAATTTAATAGAAAACAAATAGATTATATGAAAAATATGATTTATGACTTACAAATAGAAAGAGAAGGAACTTATAAATCTTTTTCATGGAAGATTACATCACCATTAAGAGGGATAAAAAAGATAGGTAAGAATGTTTATAAAGTTTTTATAGATAAAAAATATCGTGTATCTGTCATAAGAAATTCCAGATTTTATGAAAAATTTCGGGCTATTCTTCCTCAAAAGTGGAAACATTGGATAAAAAAGAAATATTTAAATGAACCTGAAATAGAAGCTATACTAAAAAATAATAAACAAGAAAAAGGAATATTAGAGTATTTAAGGGAATTTGAATGTAATTTGAAAGAGGATGATCAGCTCATACTTGTATTTAGTGGTGTGAAGTATATTGACAGTGAAGGACAGAGAAATATTCGATTGATTCATGAAGCACGCGAATTGGGGAAAAAGATTATTTTTGCTTATTGGAGATGGGATACAAAGGAAGAAATAGATGCTTTAGAAGAGAATATGATAAAAATTCCCATTGATATATTAGTTCAGATAAAAATAAATATTTTTGAAGATTATTTTAAAGAAATACAGGATAAATGTCTTTTAGTGGAATTTCCGCATCCTTATGTGACACAAATGATTGAAATTGCTAATTCTTTTGGCTGGAAGACCATCTATGATGTGATAGATGACTGGGAAGAGTTTTCTCATTGTGGACAAGCGGAATGGTATGACAAAAAAGTAGAAAGACGTGTTGCTAATATTGTAGATGTGAATATTGCAACTGCTCATGTATTGAAAGAAAAAATTCAAAAAGATATTCTGCTTCCGAAACCCTATTATATTATCACGAATGGGGTTGATGCAGAGCGTATGAAAAAAGCAAAACGGTTGCCAGAATATGATTTTACAAAAGGAACTTTGCAGATAGGATATTTCGGGCATTTAACAGATGCATGGTTTGATTGGGAATTAATACAGCAATTAGCGAAGAATCATATGGATTGGACTTTTCATATGATAGGCTATGGCGCGCCCGAAAAACTGCGTGTTCCAAATAATGTCATTTTATATGGGAAGAAGTTGCCAGAAGAATTGCCGAAATATGCTGCTTATTGGGATGTCGCGATCATTCCATTTATTAATAATGAATTAACAAAAGGAGTGAATCCCATAAAAGTTTTTGAATATCTTCAGCTCAGACTTCCTGTTGTGGCATCGAATATGCCAGAAATTGCTGAGTATCCTTATGTTTCTATTGCGATAGGATATGAGGAATTTGAAGCTGCGATTGTTTCTTCTGCGGAAATTGTGATGGAGGAAGAAAAGGTACAATCATTTATTGAAAACAATACATGGAGAAAGAAATGTGAAGAATTATTAAAATGCATAAAAAATATAAAAAAATAATGGATGAGATACGAATGAGGGAAAGATGAAAATTTTAATATCGTATTTGTTTTGTACAAAAGGCGGCGTGGAAACCGCATTAGTGAACAGATTAAAAGAAGTAAATACCAGCTTGTATGAGATAGATTTGCTTTTTTTTAAAGATTATGGCGGGCTTTCTATGTTTCATGATTGGGATGGAAACGTTTATATTGAGGAATACGCAGAAAATATAAAAAAGCTGATCATAGATAATCAATATGATATCGTAATTGCTATTGATTCAAAAGAAATATTAGAGATGATAAAGGCGATAGAATATGATGGAAAAATAGGACTTGAAGTTCATACTACTTATGAAGAAGGGTTGAAATATTTAAGTTCAGAGGTGATAGATTCTGTTGATTTTATTATTGTCCCATCTGAATATCAGAAAAAGTTAGTACAGAGTAAAATAAACAATAAGAATATTTTTATATTAGGAAATGCAGTTAGTGGAAATTTAGTTTATCAGTCACAGTGTAAATTTCCCTATCATAAAAAAATAGTATTATGGGTGGGAAGAATAGATCCACATAAAAATTGGAAATTATTTTTGAAAATCGCAAGTGAATTGAGTAAATTAGATGAGAAATTAATTTTCTGGGTGGTAGGAGGACTAAAATCCAGAACAGAGGAAATTAAAGAATTTGAAGAAATGATTTATGAGTTAGACCTTGAATGTAAAGTGAGATGGATTCCTCAAGTTGATTATCAAAAGATGAGTGAGATTTATAGCTTAGCTGCGAATAGTGGGGGATGTTATATTTCTACATCACATAATGAATCCTTTGGAATGACAGTGATAGAGGCCATGATTTGCAGATGTCCAGTTATTGTTCATGCAGTAGGAGCATTGACAGAACTTGTTCAGGAAGGAAGAGGGCTATGTTTAGAAAATATGGAAGAAACAGAAAAAATTAAAGCTATGTTTCATTTTATCAATAGTTCTGACAGAGAAAAAATTGTAAATAGGGCAGAGCGATATGTGAATGAAAATTTTTCTTGTAAAAGTATTAGCTTAAAGTTCTGTAAGATTTTAGATAAAGTCTAAGGAGGAACAATGGGAATTTGTTTTTTTATTTCACTTTTAGGTTATACATTATTAATGAAACGATTATTACTAAATATAAAAATTGGAAGTGCATTTTATAGTGCTTATCTAGGGATGCTTTTATGTTCGTATATATTTGTGATTATTTTTAATGTTTATCAACCAGCAGCATATATCATTTTATACGTTGGAATCGTATCGTTAATAGCAATATTCGTTTTGAGTTTCATAAAAAAAGATAAATTTTTGTTGAAACAAGATATAAAAATGATAATAGGTATTATAGGATTATTAGGATTATTTATCTATCTGTTAGCAGATGGTGTCTTTAAATCTCATGATGCATATTCGTTTTGGGGAAGAGTGGCTAAAGAATTATATACTTTTGATAAGTTTTATATAAATCCTGAATCTAATATGAGCCATACGGACTATAACCCTATTATGGAATCATTACAGTATTGTATTACAAAAACATTTGGATGGAAGGAAAAATATTTATTTTATCCCATCATTGCATGTGTTACCGCTTGTTTTACTATGCTATGTGATTTTATCAAAACATTTTGGGGAAAAGTTTTGTTTATATTAATGTCACTTTGCTGTATTACTTTTTTTGGTTCAACCTTTTCTACCGCTTTTCTTGGTGCAGATTTATGTTTAGGTTTGATTTTTGGTACGTCCGCCATTAGATTTGTTTATAGAGAAGATGACAATATAACAGAAATGTTGCCTATTTTGCTATCTATCTTGATTTTACCTGCTATAAAATTATACACAGGTCTTTTATTTTCTGTAATCTTGCTTGCTTTAATGATATTAGATAAAATAGAGCCATTTTATAAAAAAAAGCAGTATTTATTGATAGGATTAGTTTGTATCTTGTTTATGCAATTTAGTTGGTCAGTTGTATATAACTATCATATACAAAAGAAAAATTATGCTATAGAAAATAATATAAAAGAATATATGGGAGAAGAATATGAAGATAATTTCCATCTTTCTATCAAGAATTTAGTGAAAGGTAATCCAAGAAATGATTCTTTTCTAAATTCAATAGATAATAATGATATCACAGATAATGTGAATGCTCTTATGAATCAGACATTAAACGTATTTAATACACAAGAATTATATGGGGTTCATTTGACAGTAATTCAGACATTTTTAGTATTTATATTAGGCATATTATATTTAAGGTGGACAGATAAAGGACAAAAAGAACGAATATCCAAATGTATAAAAATATTTGGAATTTCCATAGTGTTATATGTTGGTGGAATGTTTGTAACATATTTCGTTGAACCAGGTACAGCCGCTGAACCGATTAGATATATTGGAATCGTTGCTATCCCAATTATAGTACTTTTTTATTTTTCCTTATTTTTTAATTTTAAGAATAAAAGAAATAAAAATATATTGTTTCTGACAATCTTAATTATGATATTGAATATAAGATATGGTGGAGTGATTACTAAGGCGTATAAGGCAGATGATTCACAAGGATATATTTATGCACAATATACAGATAAACAAATAAAAAATTATATAGATGAAGTTGTAATGCAATTTGGTATAGACGAAAGAATATTATTAATCGATGCTTATGATGATAATTTTCAAAACTATATAGAAGGAAAAAATATTACTGGAATTTCATTTTCATATCAATATATGTTGTTGCCTAGACGGATAAATGTTCTAGTAGAAGACTGTCAAAATATAAATTCTTTACAGATGTATACCATGAATGAATTTGATGAAATTATAAAAAATGAAAGAATTCATAAGATACTTTTATTATCTAATGATTATAATAGGATAAAATTTTATAAATCATTATTTGGATTTGATGAAATATATCATAATATATTAACTATTGTGGATGTTCATGTTATAGATGGAGAAATAAAATATACTAATATAACACCAAATACTAAAAAAACAAAAATGAAAGAAATAAGTCAACTTGTTTTAAAAGCAAGTAATGATGATTATTACTTTGAAGTTCTTTGTGATGAAATAGAATTAGAGAAAGAATATGGAGTAGAGATAGAGGTTATTGAAAAAGAAGTTGGAGAAGCAGAAAAAGTTGAAGTTATAGTTTATGATTTTACGAGAGAGTTGGTAATTGAAAAACATGAATTTGAGATATCAAATAAAAGGCAGGAATGGTTTTTTGAAATTAAGAATGATGAAATAGAGAACGATAATTTACAGTTATTAATTTATGCAGGTACAAGAGGTTCAACAGAAGGAAATAGTATTATTATTAAAAATATAAATTTATATCATAGCCCATAACTCCCAAAAAAATGTAATTCTATTTAATAAACATAATAGTGAGATTAGTATAGATAAAATACCAAGAAAAGGAAATAAACAAAAGGATGAAAACATGTATTATTATAATACCAGCATATAAGCCATCTATAAAATTAAAAAAATTAATACAGAATTTACAACAAGAATGGGTGAGTAAGATTATTTGTATAGATGATGGAAGCGGTAAAGAGTTTGCTGAAATATTTTATGAAATAGAGAGAATAGGAAATGTTTGTGTGCTGAAACACGCCATTAATATGGGAAAGGGAAGAGCATTAAAAACGGCATTCAATTATATTATGAATGAATTGCCAGATAATGATATGGTAATTACCGTGGATGCAGATGGACAACATACATTAGAAGCGATAGATAAAGTGTATCATGCTTTTTGTGGGAATAACCATATGATTTTGGGGAAGCGAGAATTTACGAATATAAATAGTAAAAAAAAGATACCGTTTAGAAGCAGGTTTGGAAACAACTTGACGAGATGGGTATTTAATTTTTTATGTAATGTGAATGTTTCAGATACACAGACAGGATTGAGAGCAATTCCTATGACAATATTACCTTATCTTATGGAAGTCCCTGGGGAAAGATATGAATATGAAACAAATTGTTTATTATGGTGTAAAGACAATTCAATTGAACTGAACGAAGTAGAAATTGAAACCATTTATGAGAATAATAATGAATCCTCACATTTTAATCCGTTAGGAGATTCATTAAAAATATACAAAGTAATTTTTAAATACCTGTGTTCCTCTGGTTTGTCAGTTGTGGTTGACTATGCTGTTTTTTTTACATTAACAAATTATACGAATAATGTTTTCCTGTTAACTTATTCGGGAAGGGTTTGTTCCTCTATTATTAACTTTATTATAAATAAGAAAGTAGTGTTTAAAACTACAGGAAAGGTGTGGTATCAAGGAATTAAATATTTTCTCTTAGTATTATTATCAGGAACAATTTCCGCTATAGCTGTATTTGGATTTCAAATGGCAATTAGTGAAAATTTAGTAATTGCTAAAGTAATAGTGGAAATAATCTTATTCTTTTTTAACTTTTATATTCAAAAGAATTTTATATTTGCTAAAGGAAAGGATAATTCAAAAGAAGAATAAAAAATATAAATTGAACAAATTGTTATAAAACACTATTAAAGTTGAAAGTTGGAGGAACAAGAATAAATGAAATTTGCAGAATTAGAAAAAAATTGCAAAAAGTCGACAGATACTTGTACCGATTTCTATTCTCTGGCAATACTCGGAAATTGTGCAACACAACATCTGGCAAAGGCGATAAAAGGTTATGCTTATGAGGAGAAAATCGCATTGCATGTATTTGATGCAGATTATAATCAGATCGATGCACAAGTTATGGATAATAACTCAGAACTGTATCAGATGACACCAGATTTTACTTTATTCTGGTTATGCACAGAAAAACTTTATGAAGCGTTTTGTCAGAGTACGAATCGGTCGGATTTTGCCAATCAGATTATAATGTATTTAGAAGGCTACTGGAATCGGGTTAATCAACAGTACAAGACAACGATTTTACAGTTTAATTTCACACAGATAGATGACCGGATATTTGGCAATTATGGAAATAAAACACAAGATTCTTTTCTATTCCAGATTAGAAAGCTCAATTATCTATTAATGGAGAAATGCACACAATATAAGAATGTTTTTATTATTGATATAGAGTATTTACAACAGATTTATGGAGAAGATGGGATAAAAGAGAATAAAATGTATTATATCGCTAAGATGCCGCTTTCCACAAAGATTCTGCCAGAAGTAGCAAAACAGACCATAGATGTGATAAAGGCGATGAAGGGAAAGATGAAAAAATGTGTTATCCTTGATTTAGATAATACTTTATGGGGTGGAGTGATAGGAGATGATGGACTGGAAAATATTCAGATAGGGGAATTAGGATTAGGACATGCTTTTTCCGAATTTCAGATGTGGCTAAAAGAGCTTCAAAAGAGAGGAATTATCCTCGCTGTGTGCAGTAAAAACGAAGAAGTGGTCGCAAAAGAGCCTTTCTTACATCATCCAGAAATGGTACTACATATGGAAGATATCGCGATGTTTGTGGCAAATTGGGAGGATAAGGCATCGAATATAAAGAAGATACAAGATACATTAAATATTGGAATGGATAGTATTGTGTTTTTCGATGATAATCCATTTGAACGAAACCTTGTAAAAAGTATGATACCCGATATCACCGTTCCAGATTTACCAGAAGATCCTTCCCAATATTTGGAATATGTAAAATTATTAAATTTGTTTGAAACGGCTGCTTATTCGGAAACGGATAAAAACAGGACAAAACAATATCAGGAAGAAATTGGAAGGGTGAATTTACAAAAACAGTTTTCCTCTTATTCCGAATATCTGGAAAGCCTTGAAATGGTAGCAGAAGCAAAGCCCTTTGACAAGTTTCATTTTTCAAGGATTGCACAACTCACACAGCGTTCCAATCAGTTCAATTTGCGCACGGTAAGATATACGGAGCAGGAAATTGAACAACTTGCAAAGGAAAAAGAACACCTAACTTTGTATTTTACCTTAAAGGATAAGTTTGGAGATTATGGTTTAATATCGGTAGTAGTCCTGGATAAACAACCTGAAAATACGTTATTTATCTCAGAATGGCTGATGAGCTGTCGGGTATTAAAGCGTGGGATGGAAGAATTTATTTTAGATGAAATTATAAGAACTGCAGAAGAGAATGGATTTAAAAAAGTGATAGGAGAATATATTCGCACTCCAAAAAACAATATGGTATCTGAACTTTATAAGAAGATGGGATTTCATGAGGTAGAAAAAGATAGATATGAAGTAAATGTTACAGAATATGAAAAACATAAGACTTATATTCAAAAGCAAGAAAAGAAAAGTTAGAAAATATAATTTTATAATAAGGAAGAAATAGAAAGGATAAAAAAATGAAGAGAGAAGAAATTTTTGAAAAAATCAACGAAGTATTTCGAGAGGAATTTGATGATGAGAGTCTTGTGATAAAAGAAGAAACG
>CAJUHN010000155.1 GCA_910585935.1 uncultured Lachnospiraceae bacterium
GGCACTTAATGAGCAGTTCCGCGAGAAGCGGGGCTGCGAATTTAGTGTCCGTTACGTCTGGAACGGAGCGAGAGCGCGTCTGAATAGGGATAATCACTAGAAAACGTGAACCTTCGCCAACTCCTTAAAACAGAAACAACCACTTTTCTATCCTCTTCAACAAAACTCTTAATAATCCTATTTTAAGTATAAAATCACTGTACTGTTATCGGAAATTTCTTCACCTGCTATTGGGAATTGTTCCACTACAGTTTCTCCTTCTCCTAAAACTTTTATCTCAAATTTCTGTTCAGAAAGAGCACTTTTTGCATCTTTTAAACTCATTCCTTCCACTTGTGGCATAATGACTGTTGTTTTTACATATTCTTTTTCTTCTTCCTCTGTGAAATTTTGTTCTATCCCTAGATAAGGCAGGATATTTTCGAATATCTCTTTCATCACAGGAGCTGCGATTGTTCCTCCATAATAAATTCCCACTGGCTCATCGATGATAACGATTCCTATCACTTGTGGATCATCTGCAGGAGCAAAGCCGATAAAAGAGGAAATATATTTTTTTAGGCTTCTAGGAAGTTTTTCTGATGTAGCTGTTTTCCCCCCGATCTGATATCCGGGAATATAAGCATTTTTACCGCTTCCTTCTGCAACTACTTGATTTAGAATATAACGGACTTTTTCTGATGTTTCTTCTGAAATAATGTGTTCGGTTGTAGGATATGTGAATGTTTGTATTACTTCTCCCTCTGTATTTCTTATATCTACTCCAAAATGTGGTGTTACTCTTGTTCCTCCGTTAATAAAAGAACTCACAGTAGTGATTAATTCAATAGGGGTGATTTGGAATGACTGTCCAAAAGAAACTGTCGCTAATTCCACAAGTCCCATATTCTCTTTTTTATGCATGATAGTTCTAGCTTCTCCCGGAAGGTCGATTCCTGTCTTTGTCAACAGTCCAAATTGTTCAAAATAATCATAATATCGGTCGATTCCGAGTCTCTGTCCTACATCAATAAATACAGGATTGCAGGAATTCATAGCTCCTTGTAAAAAAGTTTCTCCTCCATGTCCTGATACTTTATGACAACGTATTTTTCTATCTTCTACAACTCTAAATCCCGGGCAGGAAAATGTATCCTCTAAAGAAACTACCCCTTCCTCAAGTGCAGCCGCCATTGTAATAATTTTAAATGTAGATCCCGGTTCATAGCTGTCATTGATAGCTTTATTTCTCCACATTTTATTTAAGGCTTCTTGCTGTTCTTGTGCGGTCAGCCCAGTTTCTCCTGTCAAAAGTGTATATGGTTCGTTTAAGTTAAATTCAGGTAAATTAACCATCGCCATAATCTCCCCATTTTGTGGGTTCATGATGATGACAGATACGCTGTTCGCTTGTTTTTTCTCTAATACTTTATAGGCTGCTTGTTCTGCATATTTTTGAATATTCACATCTAAACTAATAGTTAAACTGTTTCCGGGAATCGGGTCGATTCTTTGTTCTGCTGAGTTTTCTAATTCCACACCTTTGGCATCTGTCAATGTTAAGATTTGACCGTCACTTCCTTTTAAATATTCTTCATATTTCACTTCCAGCCCGATGATTCCTTGATTATCACTTCCTGTAAAACCTAACACTTTGGATGCTAATGTTTCATATGGATAATATCTTTTGTAATCTTCATCTACTTTTACTCCTGCCAAATCATATTCCCGAATCCGATCCCCAATCTCCTTTTCCACATTTGATTTTATCTTTTCTCTTGCACTCACTTTTTCTACTTTTTTGCGAACAGCTTCTTCACTCATCTCTAACTCTTTGGAAAGTATTTGAATAACAGTTTCTGCATCTGTGAGTTGACTATGTATAACAGAAATCGTGCAGACGGTTTTATTTGTTGCAATTAAAACTCCGTTCGCATCATATATTTTTCCTCTCGCCGCTTTTATCGAACGTTCTCTCTGATGCAGTTCTTCTGCTTTTTCGCTGTAATAATTTCCTCGAAAAATTATCAAATATCCTAAACGAATACATAATCCAATAAAAACTAGGAATACACAGAGCATAAAAATAATCGCTTTTTTTCGATTATATGTTTTACATCTAGACATACTGCTATACACCTACATTCTGAAAATAAAAATTTCTTTTTTATTAAGTGTATTAAATTTTAAATACAGTTATGTGCTATAAATAGAAATTTATTCTTCTGTTTTCTCACTTGTCTGTGTTTCTTGTATGGTGGTTTCTTCTTCTGTGGTACTGGTTTGTGTCATGGTAGTTTCTGTTTCAGGTCTTCTAGGAGCAGATGGCTCTATCACAGTTCCAGTATTAGGTTCTATAAAACTTTTTCCACCTTCATATATTTCATTATAAACAGGTGTTGCTGTTGGCATTGATGTTTCTTCTGGTGTTTTCTCTTCGCTTTGTGTAGTTTCTGGTGTAGTTTCCTCTTCTGGTTCTGTAGGAAGAGAGGAGAAGATTCCCATATAAGGTAAAACATCTAGCAAAATATTATGTGTCAATCTTGTAGCCTGTGCTGCGTCTGCCTGATCTTCTAGATTTGGTTCATCAATTACAGTATAAATCATAAGCTGTGGATCTTCTACTGGCACAAATCCGATAAAAGAAACTAAATATCTCCCTTCATCACGAGGATGTTTCTCAGCCGTTCCTGTCTTTCCTCCTATACTATATCCCTCTATCTTCACTTTTATACCTGTTCCCTCTTCCACGGTTTCATATAAAAATTGGTTTAAAAGCTTTGTAGTATCCTTACTCACAGTTTCTTTGATCAATAAAGATTCTGCTGTCTGGATTGTTCCTCCCGAAGGGTTTAACACTTTTTTCATCACATGTGGCTGATAGTAATATCCTCCATTAATTAAGGAGCAAAACGCTGCCGCAAGTTGTGTCATGGTGACATTATAGTTTTGTCCAAATGAATTGGAAGCTAATGAAGAAGCATCCATTCTTTCTAATGTATAACAGAGACCACTCTCTTCTCCGGGAAGGTCTATACCTGTTTTAGAACCGAAGTTAAAAATTTTTTGATACTTGATAAAAGTTTCCTTTCCCATATCCATTGCGATATCCATCAATGCGACATTACAGGAATATTTGATGCTGTCTTTTAATGTAACAATTCCATCTCCATTTCGGTTATGGCAGTGAATATCATAATCTCCTACAGTTAAATATCCCTGACATAAAAAAGTTTCATCTCCAAATAATCTCCCTTCTTCTAACCCAGCAGCCACTGTAAATGGTTTCCCGGTAGATCCGGGTTCATAGACTTCACTGAGGCAGAAATTCTTCCAAAGAGAATATAAAAAGTTAGATTGATCCTCGCTTGACATGGTTTCTAACTCTTCTTCCGTGAAATAGGCAGTTAAATCTCTCGGATTATTCAAATCAAAAAATGGCGCGGAAGCTTCAGCAAGTATTTCTCCATTATTGGGATTCATCAGCATTACTGCTATATTTTTCGCCCCCACTTCATCCATATATTGTTGTAAATGTTTTTCTATCATCATTTGTAAATTAATATCAATGGTGGTGACAATCGTATTTCCGTCTGTGGCTGGTTTCACCATTTTTTCTAAATCACTATCTGAATTCAAATATCCATAAGTTCTTCCATTTGTTCCATTTAGTTCATCATTATAATATTGTTCAATTCCCCACGTTCCCACATCTCCCCTATTTGTAAACCCTAATAAATCACATGCTAATGTTCCATATGGATATACTCTCTTATATTCTTCTTCAAACCAAACCCCTTGAATATTATTAGTAGCAAATTGTTCCTTTGGAAACCATTCTGGACGCTCTTTTGTATTTCCACTCTGTAAATTAATAAATTCTTCAATCTCTTGATATGTCAACCCTTTTTTATAAACTACATAAGAACTTTCCTGATTAGAAGAAATAATAGAATTCAATTCTCCTACATTATAACCAAAACATCCGTTTAGTGCTGTCAATGTCGTATCCAAATACTTTCTGTCATCAGAAAGCATAATTTTAGGGTCTAAAATCATATTATAGACTTTTTCACTTGTTGCCAACACCACTCCATTTCGGTCTGTGATATCTCCTCTCTGATAAGGGAGTGCTTTACTCTCATAGCGCTGCTGTGCTAATACTTTTATCGTATACTTATCTCCACTATTACTGTTAATATAAGTCAGTCTTAAATTTAATCCAAACAAAGCCAGTACTATCATAGAAAATAATAGCACTAGCTTTCCCTGCATCTTTCTTGTTATTTTCACTATAGGTTTTTTCTTTTTTCTTCTAATATTCTTACTAGCGCTCTTATAGGCAACTACCTTTCTCTCTCTTGCTTTATGTTCCGGTCTTACTTTTAAATCTTCCTTTTTTGTTCTAGCTTTTGTACTATTTCTCTGTGCCTTTATGGGTTGTTTTTTATTCCTATTATGTACTTGTTTTACACTTGTGCTATTTTTCTTTGTCTTGTTTATCGTACTTATCTTATTTTTACCACGGTTACTGTTTTCGCTATTTTTCTTTTTCATATAATAAACAAGGAAATTCACAGCATTTGTGCAGCGGGAGAAATCGCATCACACTAGCACAATTCCGCATCCCTGCATCCTCCTTATTTCTATTTTCAGATTCATTCTTCTGGAATATCCTTATATTGCCTTACATATTCTGAACCGCTGCTTTGATAATATGCAATCTGCTCCTTTGTCGCATATCGCATCCCTAACTCTTCTGTTGCTACTTGATAGATATGATTCAAATCAATAAAGCTATTAATTCTTTTATCAGTTTCGTTATTATGCTCTTTTAAGTTCGCCAGTTCCACTTCTTTTGCATTGATACTTTTTAATGTTGTCGTAATTTCTGTTTGTAATTGAACATACTGCACACACAAAACTACTGTAACAATAGAAGCAATCGCAAGTATCAAAACAGAAGCCCGATTCATAGGCAATGCTTTCTCTCTTCTCACCTGCTTATGCTTTGTAGAAACTGTCTTCTTTGTAGAAATTCCTTTTTGTTTTTGTGGTGCAACTTCTAATCTCCGAGCCGTACTTCCATCCACATATAAATTTTGCTTTCGGGCATCAGAATGATGATTTAATCTTTTTGGGGCAGATTTCATTTTTATTCCTCCCTTTTTTCTAAAATTCTAAAAAATTTTTCCTTATCACTTCAGACATCTTTTGCCTCAAATACCCTCAATTTTGCGCTTTTCGCTCTGCTGTTTTCTTCTATCTCTTCTTCTGTTGGCAGGATAGGTTTTTTCGTTATCACAGTTCCCTTTGAAACCTTCCCACAAATACAAACAGGGAAATCAGGCGGACAAGTACATGGATTTTCATTGTTTTTAAATCTCGTTTTTACAATACGATCTTCTAAAGAATGAAATGTAATAATGCACAGCCTTCCACAAGGATTTAATAGATCTATCATAAGATCTATCGAACGATTGAGAACTTCTAATTCTTTATTTAATTCAATCCGAATCGCCTGAAATGTCCTTTTTGCAGGATGACCTTTTGTACTTCTCGCTTTCATTGGAATAGAATTTTTAATGAGTTCTGTCAACTCTCCCGTCGTTTCAATAGGAGCTTTTTGACGTGCCTTTACGATATTCTTTGCAATATTCTTCGCAAACTTTTCCTCTCCATAATCTCGAATGATTCTATATAATTCCAATTCCGTATATTCATTTACAATATTTCTCGCTGTGACAGATTGCCGCTGATCCATTCTCATATCCAAAGCCACATCTTCTCGATAGGTAAACCCTCTTTCCTTTGTATCCAACTGATAAGAAGATACTCCCAAGTCCAGCAAAATACCATCTACTTTTTCTATGTTCTGTTCCTTTAATATCCTGCTTATTTCACAATAATTGCTATGCACAATAGTGAGCTTGTCCTCAAAAGCATCTAGTCTTTCCTTCGCCGCTGTGATAGCTGCTATATCCTGATCAATTCCTATCAGCCTTCCTTTTTCTAAATGTTTCAAAATCTGATAAGAATGTCCTCCACCTCCTAATGTTCCATCTACATAAATACCATTTGGTTTTATCTTTAAATTTTCGATTGTCGGTTCTAATAAAACTGATTTATGCACAAAATCCATCTATGTCCCATCTTTCTATTATATTTCTTATTTCGTTAAATTTTTCTTCACTCATCTATCCCTAAAGTCGTGAACATTCTTGACACATCTGTAAAATTAATGTCTATTTTATATATCATATAATAATTTTAATTTAAAAACAAGAGATTTTCTAAAAAAAGATAATGTTAGATAAAGTTCCGCTTAAGAGAAGGGCTATTCCAACGAAGCCGCGCTCCCGCTCCGTTCCAGACGTAACGGACACTAAATTCGCAGCCCCGCTCCTCGCGGAACTGCTCATTAAGTGCCGACGTCTTCCAAGGGGCTTCTTTTGGAATAGCCCTTCCCTTAAGCTAGTTTATCAACTCTTCTAGGGACGTGAAACCTTTTACATCTATAACAAAATTTACATGCTTTTTAGCTTATAGATTTTCTAATTACCTCTCTCTATATTTTATTATTGTGCTAGTTAAATTTTAGATACTTATCAAATATCCTTTTTTACTGACATAACATATAAAATACACCTTCCATATAAACTAACATAACAAATTAATGTAACCTAAAAATAAACAAAAACAGAAAGCATTTACCACAAATGTGAAAACCTCTCCGTTTCTAAAAATAGCCAACAAACTAGCACAGGAAAGAAATAATTCCAAAAGAAGCCCCTTGGAAGACGTCGGCACTTAATGAGCAAACCCGCAAAAAGCGGGATTTGCGAATTTAGTACCGCTACGTCTGGAACGGAGCGAAAGCGCGGCTTCGTTGGAACATTTCTTTCCGATGCGAACCTTTTTTAACTTTCCTTTTCTTTTAATAATTCATTCCATTTCTCTTTTCTTAATTTCATATGTTTCCAGATAACAAATATAGAAACTCCTAACACTAATAGAATCGATAGCACTTGAGAAACCGCAATATCTCCCACCTTCAACTGATCTGTCCGAAGTCCTTCTATCCAGCTCCTTCCAATTCCATACAAAATCAAATAAAAACAGAACACCTCTCCATTAAATTTTTTATGCTTTTTAAATAATATCAGGAAAATAAGTACTCCTATATTCCAAAGAGATTCATATAAAAAAGTAGGATGCACTTGAATATAATCTACTCCATTGATTGTCTGAATATGCTGTGCGATATCATCTGTAATATATGCACTATAAACTTCTGACATCTTTAACTGCATCGCTAACAACCCATCTGTATATCCTCCAAATGCCTCTCGATTTACAAAATTTCCCCATCTTCCAATAATTTGTCCTAATATTAACCCCAAACCTCCTGTATCCAACATAAGACCAATAGAAAGCTTCTTTTTCTTAGCAAAAACAATTAAGGTGATAACCGCTGCAATAATTCCGCCATAAATAGCCATTCCTCCTGCCCTTAAGTTGAATATCTGCAATAAATCATTTTTATAACTATCCCACTCGAAAATCACATAATAAATCCTCGCTCCGATAATGGAAAAAATAACAGCATATAACGCGAAATCATAATAATCCTCTACATTTTGTCCTGTAACTTTCGCTTCTCTAACTGCCATAAAAATCCCTGCAAAAATTCCGATTCCAATCAATAACCCATAATAGGCCACAGGAAATCCAAATATAGAAAAGGATTTATTGAGATGTTCTATGGTAATTCCTAAATTCGGAAAAGCGATACTATAATTATATAACATTCTCTTTCCTCACTTTCTAATCATAATCGTATTCTCTTTCTATTTTGACAAATTTTCTTCTATTTATTAGTTCTATAGCTTTTTCTTTGTACTTTAAATAAATGTACAAAACTATAAAAAAATTCTTTCACATAATATAACATTATTACAATTTAATTTCAAGCAAAACTATTATTTTTTCCACGGGATTTTCATAGACAATTTTCTTAAAATATGATACACTAAAAAAAGTTTAACGCGGCAGTAGAAAAAATAAAAGCATTTGTTTTTTGACCGCAAATGAATTGAAATAAAGAAACGAGGTTTAAACAAAACTATGAAACTAGGTATTATAGGATTACCCAATGTAGGAAAAAGTACACTATTTAATTCTTTAACAAAGGCTGGCGCTGAATCTGCGAACTATCCTTTTTGCACTATCGACCCTAATGTTGGAGTAGTCGCTGTTCCTGATACTAGACTTTCTTTACTCGCTCAACTCTATGATTCCGAAAAGATCACTCCCGCTGTGATTGAATTTGTCGATATCGCTGGACTCGTAAAAGGAGCTTCTAAAGGAGAAGGATTAGGAAATCAATTTTTATCTAATATTCGAGAAGTAGATGCTATTGTGCATGTCATACGCTGTTTTGAAGACTCTAATATCATTCATGTAGACGGAACTATTGACCCTCTGCGCGATATCGAAACCATTAATTTAGAATTAATCTTTTCTGATATCGAGATTTTAGAGCGCAGAATCGCCAAAACTTCTAAAGGAGCAAAAAACGATAAAACACTCGCCAAAGAATTAGATTTATTAAATCGTATCAAAGCACATTTAGAAGAAGGAAAATTAGCAAAAAGCTTTTTAACCGAAGACGAAGAAGAAATCGCTTGGCGCTCTTCTTATCACCTGCTCACAGACAAACCTGTTATTTTCGCAGCAAATGTCAAAGAAGAAGACTTAAAAGAAGATGGTGCATCTAACCCATATGTCCAAAAAGTAAAAGAATTTTCCGCAAAAGAAAAGAGTGAAGTCTTTGTAATCTGCGCTCAAATAGAACAGGAAATTGCAGAATTAGACGAAGAAGAAAAGGCTATGTTTTTAGAAGATTTAGGGCTAACTGAATCCGGTCTAGACAAATTAATCTCTGCCAGCTATCGCCTATTAGGTTTAATCAGTTATCTGACATCTGGAAAACAAGAAACGAGAGCATGGACAATCAAAGAAGGCACAAAAGCCCCTCAAGCCGCTGGAAAAATACACAGTGACTTTGAACGCGGTTTTATCCGTGCAGAAGTCGTTTATTATCAAGACCTTTTAGATTGTGGTTCTTATAGCGCTGCAAAAGAAAAAGGTTTAGTGAGATTAGAGGGAAAAGAATATATCGTAAAAGACGGAGATGTCATTTTATTCCGTTTTAACGTCTAACAGGCGAATCTATAAAATTTTATCCCCATTTATATTCTCGCCTCTATACAAACAAATTATACTAAACAATATTTAACACAAAAAAGCTGTTACAAGTTAATCTCCCTCTTTCCATTTAGAAATTAACTTATAACAGCTTTTTCCTCTGAATCAATAGATAGCTTTAACATCAAAGGTTCGCTATGGCAAGGAAGTATTCCAGCGAAGCCGCGCTTTCGCTCCGTTCCAGACGTAACGGTACT
>CAJUHN010000156.1 GCA_910585935.1 uncultured Lachnospiraceae bacterium
ACGGAGCGAAAGCGCGGCTTCGTTGGAATACCTCCTTGCAGGAAGCGCACCTTTGATTTTAAAGCCTCCTAAATGATAACTGTGTTTTGATAAATTTATCCATTGGTAGTTTTATTTATATTAAAGATATGTTATAATGAAAAGAAGCATAGGAGGGTTACCAAAAGGTTGAAAATGAAATAGAAGAATAAGATTAAAAAACACCCAGCCTTTATGTCAGGTGTTTTTTTAGCAATTATGGATATAAAATAGAGTTATAAGAAGGAGAAAAAGATGAACACAAAGATTAAAATAGGTATGATTGGTTTAGGTGCGAGGGGGATTGGATTATTACAGCCAGTATTTTTACAGCATCCAGATGTTAGGATAGAGGCAGTATGTGATGTTTATCAGGACAGATGTGAAAGTGCAACAAAAATTATACAAGAAAATGGACAAGAATGTCCTAAAATAACAAATAATTATAAAGAAATTCTCGCTATGAAAGAGATAGATGCAGTTATTTTATGTACTTCATGGGATAATCATGTGAAAATTGCGATAGAAGCGATGGAAGCAGGGAAATATGTGGGATGTGAAGTAGGTGGTGCATATTCTATACAAGAGTGTTGGAAGTTAGTAGAAGCTTATGAGAGAACAAATATGCCTGTCATGATGTTAGAAAATTGTGTTTATGGAAGAACAGAGATGATGATAGCTCATATGGTGGAATTAGGCGTGTTTGGAGAAATTGTGCATTGTGAGGGCGGTTATAAACACGATTTGAGAGATGAAGTTACATTTGGGAAGGAAAATAGACATTATCGGCTGAGGAATTATATTCATCGTAATACAGAGAACTATCCAACTCATGAATTAGGACCTATTGCGAGAATACTTCATATTAATCATGGAAACCGTATGTTGAGTTTGACTTCTATGGCATCGAAAGCAGCAGGATTAAAGAATTTTATAAAGGAAAATAAGGAAGCAGATAGTGAACTGTTGAGAACAGAATTTCATCAGGCTGATGTTGTAAATACGATAATTAAATGTGCAAATGGAGAAACTATTTTATTGACTTTAGATACTACGCTACCTAGATATTATTCTAGAGGTTTTACCGTACAAGGGACAAAAGGAATGTACTGTGAAGAAAATGATTCTATTTTTATAGATGGACAGGAACATACAAAAGATCATTTTGAGTGGAAAAAGCATTGGGGAAATGCACAAGAATATATAGAACAATATGAACATCCTCTATGGAAAAGATATTTAAAAGAGGGAGTAAAACAAGGACATGGTGGAATGGATTGGCTGGTATTTTGTGATTTTGTAGAAAGTGTAAAAAATAAAACACAAACTCCTATTGATGTCTATGATATGGCAGCTTGGATGAGTATATCAGCGTTGTCAGAACAATCTATTACACTAGGAGGACAACCTGTTGCGATTCCAGATTTCACAAATGGGGCTTGGATGAGCAGATAAAGTGCTTAGGGAGGAAAGAAACTTGAAAAACTGGAAACTTATTTATGATGCTCCGGCTGAAATCTGGGAAGAGGCTCTTCCATTGGGAAATGGCTCGTTAGGGGCTATGACATATGGACGGATACAAGAGGATAGAATAAATTTAAACTTGGATACGCTTTGGTCTGGATTTGGGAGAGAAAAAGGGAATACAAAGGGGATAGCCGATTGGAAGTTAATACGAGAATTATTAAAAGAAAAACAGGAAAAAGAGATAGAAGATTATTTAAAAGAAAATATTTTAGGTGATTGGACAGAAAGTTATCTGCCGACTGGTGATTTGATATTGAAATTACAGATAGAATCAGAGATAAAAAAGTATAACAGAGATTTAGAATTAAATACAGCAATACAGACAACATCTTTTGAAGCATCTTCTATAAAAATAAAAAAGGAAATGTTTGTCAGTATAGAGGATAATTTTTTAGCTGTTCATATTCAGGCGGATAAACCAGAAATCACTATGCAGATCATGTTAGAAAGTCCCTTACATAATCAATTTTATGAGATAAAAAGTTCAAATCAAATCGGTATAGAAGGAAGAGCGCCTAGTTATGTTGCACCTAATTATTATAATTGTGAAAAACCCATTCAATATGAAGAAGGAAAAGGAATAAGATTTGCATTACAGGCTTTGGCTTTTTGCACAGAAGGAAACATGACAAAAGAACAAAATACTATAGTAATAGAAAAAGCGAAGGAAGTAGTGATCTATTTAACAGGAGAAACAGACTATGGAGTTTGGGGGATAGATTTAAAAGAGAAATGTACGAAAACATTAGATAGGATAATAAAAACAGATTATTATGATTTAAAATATAAACATCAAAAGGCATTTGCTTCTTATTTTGATAGAGTGGAGTTTCAATTAGAAGAGGAAGAAGAAAAAGAAGAAATTACAACAAAAGAAAGGATGAAAAGATTTCAGAAACACGAAGATTTAGAATTAATGGCATTATTATTTCATTATGGGAGATATCTGCTCATTAGTTGTTCTAAGCCTGGAACACAATGTGCTAATTTACAAGGAATTTGGAATGTTTCTATGCGCCCACCATGGAGTTCTAATTATACAACAAATATCAATACAGAGATGAATTATTGGATGGCAGAAAGTTGTAATTTAAGTGAATTTCATGAACCACTTATTACATTGATACAAAAGGCAGCAGAAAATGGAAAGAAAACGGCGCAAGATTTATATGGGCTGCCGGGATGGGTAGCGCATCACAATATAGATATTTGGGGACATACAACTCCTGTTGGAGGTTTGGCAAAAGATGAAAATTCTTGTGTATATGGAATGTGGATGATGGGTTCTGGATGGCTTTGCAGGCATTTATGGGAGCATTATTGTTATACTTTAGATAAAACATTTTTAAACGATATCGCATTTCCGCTGATTAAAGGGGCAGTAGAATTTTATGCTGCTTATTTAACATCTTATGAAGATTATCTTGTGACTATGCCTTCTACTTCTCCAGAAAATTTATTTTTAGGAGAGGATGGAAAGCCTCATGCGGTTACCATAGCTTCTACTATGGATATCAGTATATGTAAGGATTTATTCACTTACTATCAAAAGATATGCGAAATTTTACAGATAGAAGATAGCTATGGAATAAAAGAGAAATTAAGTAAATTACCGCCTTGGAAAATAGGAAAGTATGGACAGCTCCAGGAATGGTATGAAGATTATGAAGAAGCAGATGTCAAGCATAGACATGTATCCCATTTATATGGTTTATATCCTGCGGATTTAATAGAAGGAGAGAAAGAGTTAGAAGATGCTTGTAAAGTGACATTAAATCGCAGAGGAGATGATGGAACAGGATGGTGTATTGCATGGAAAGCAAACCTCTGGGCTAGATTAAAGGATGGAGAAAGAGCTTATCAATTATTAAAAAATCAACTGCGATTTGTGAATGGCAAAGAAATTGAAGTTTGGGGAGGAGGAACTTATGCGAACTTATTCTGCGCCCACCCTCCTTTTCAGATAGATGGAAATTTTGGCTATACAGCGGCTGTTTGCGAGATGTTATTACAGAGTCAAAAGGGAAAGATAGAATTGCTGCCTGCGATACCAGAACAATGGAAAAATGGAAGAGTAAAAGGATTAAAAGCGAGAAACGGATATACAATAGATTTTATCTGGAAAGAAAAAGAAGTGATACAAATGAGAATAAAGGCGATAAAAGCAGGTGAAATCTTGGTGAAAATGAATGGAAAAGAGAAAAAGATCTTGATAGAGAAAGAATATAATTGGAAAAAAGAGAAAGAAAAGAGCTTTTGATAAAAAATATTAAAATTGAATTGTAAAAATAGTATAAAGAGATAATGATAAAATAATTTGTTGATATATATAGTTATTTATTAATTTTCAGATTTTTATATTAAAAAAGACAATAATAGATAAAATTTATAGGTAAATATCGTTTTTTATTAAAAAAGTGATATAATTCTTCTATTTTTTTGTCTAAAGTATTGACATAGTTTTAAAGTATGTTAAAATAATCATAAGAATATACATAAATTATATATTCTTGTGACTTTTTTAGATAATTTTTAACATGATTGTATAGAAGTTTTTTTGTCTTAGTCTTAGATAGAAAGATAAATAACTTCATTTCAGTGATAGGTAGAGCGAAAGCGGTATCTTTCACTAAAAAAACAATCTATACTGTTTAATAGCAGAATTGCTCCTAATTACCGCGAGTGAATGAAAATAAATAATAGGACTGCAAAAAGAAAAGGAGAGATTTCAAAATGAAAGGTTATGGCATGATTCGTGTAGGAGAAGCAGGCTGGCTAGAACATGAAAAGCCAGTCGCTGGACCATTAGATGCAATACTTCGTCCACTGATGGTAGCACCTTGTTCTTCTGATACTCATATGATGCATGGTGGTAGTGGACCAGTAGAAGATCGTATTCTCGGTCATGAAGCTGTAGGAGAGATAGTAGAAGTTGGTAATTTCGTCACTAAATTTAAAGTAGGAGATGTAGTGGTAGTTCCTTGTACGACTCCAGATTGGGAAGCTCCTGGTGTTCAAAAAAAAGGCGGTAATAACGCTCATGATTATGGTACAGCTACAAGTTTCAAATTTTTGACTCAAAAGGATGGTGTTTTTGCAGAGTATTTTTCTGTAAATAATGCAGATGCTAATCTTGTTCTATTACCAGAAGGCGTTTCTATGGAAGATGCTCTAATGACTACTGATATGATGTCTACTGGTATGTATGGCGCTGAGATGGCAAATATTCAGTTAGGGGATACTGTTGTTGTCTTTGGTATTGGTCCTGTTGGATTAATGGCTGTTGCTGGAGCACGAGCACTTGGCGCTGGTCGTATTATTGCGATTGGTACTCGTCCTAACTGCGTAGAACTTGCTAAGAAATATGGTGCAACTGATATTGTAAGTTATAAAGATGGAGATGTTGTAGAACAAATTCTCGCTATCGCAGGAGGTCAGGTGGAAGCAGCCATTATTGCAGGTGGCAATTCTTCCACGATGGTGCAAGCTCTGCAAGTAGTAAAAGCTAATGGTACAGTTTCTAATGTCAATTATCTTGATGCAACAGATGTATATACTATTCCTACTCCTTTAGTTTTCCTTGGAATGGGTGATGTTACTATTCGAGGAGGTTTTTGTCCAGGCGGTGCAGTCCGTATTCAAAAGCTTTTGAATCTCATCAAGGCAGATCGTGTACATCCTGGTCTGATGCTCAATTATAAATATGAGGGATTTGATAAGATTCCAGAAGCATTTGATGTTATGGATAAAAAGCCTCGTGATTTGATTAAACCTGTAGTTTCTATTAAATGGTAATAGGCTAGACTTTATAAAGTCAAATATTTGGTATGTATATTTGAATGGATAGTTTGTGAAAATAAAAATACGTCATTTCTGAATTAAGGTTATTATAATTTTAGCTCAGAAATGACGTTTTTATTTTTAGAAAAGGGATTGCTTTGAGGGACAGGAAGATGAAAGTTCAAAGTTCCGAAAGTTCCGCTTCCTGTGAGGAAGTATTTAGGCGAAGCCACGCTTTCGCTCCGTTCCAGACGTAATGGTACTAAATTCGCAGCCCCTTACAGAACTGCTTATTAAGTACCAACGTCTTCCAAGGGGCTTCTTTTGGAATACTTCCTCACAGGAAGCTAGTTTATGGATTTGGCTATTGTTTATAAAGTTTGTTGAATCACATGATAAAATATGAATGGGGCTTTTTCACAGTGATAAGGGGAGATAGTAACTTATATTGATTAAGAATAGAGCTGCTGTAAAACAGAAAATATTTTTTGTTTTATGGTGGTTTTTTATTTTTACAGAAGAAAAGGAGGGAATTTTTTAGATATATATTTAGTTTGACGATTTGTGAAAATAAATATTTATCGTTTTACGATAAAAATATATTGAAAAACAATATTGTTTGTGGTATAGTGAGAAAAAAGATGGGAGGTTTTTTATGGTGAAAGAGGATAAAATAACGAAAATTACAAAATTTATTTTAGATATTATGTTTTATAGTGGAAGTTTGATTTGCTTTTTATTGCCTTTTATTTTTAAATTTGCGGGAAAATGGTATCCTACTTTCCAAACTCACTATATTAGTATGTGTGTGTTGTTTTTTATTTCTGGAATATTAGCAGTTTTTATTATAAAAGAATTAAGAAAAATGTTTCAGACAGTGATGAATGAGAATTGTTTTATAGAGGAAAATGTAAAGAGCTTAAAGAAAATGGCGAAGTATAGTTTGGGTATTTCTATTGTTACGTCAATTAGATTATGGATAATCGTTACTCCTGCAACACTAATTATTATATTAGTATTTTTTATTGCAGGGCTATTCAGTCAAGTGTTATCTAAAGTATTTGAGCAGGCTGTTCAGTATAAAATAGAAAATGATTTGACCATTTAAGAAGATAAAAGATATATTCTTTAATTTACGGTTATTGTATAAAAGGCAAAAAACAACGTAGAAATGAGGGAATTTATGGCGATTATTGTAAATTTAGATGTTATGATGGCGAAAAGGAAAATAGGGTTGACGGAATTAGCCAACGAAGTGGATATCACATTGGCGAATTTATCTATTTTAAAAAATAATAAAGCAAAGGCAGTGAGGTTTTCTACATTAGAAGCGATCTGCAAAGCGCTAGATTGCCAGCCGGGAGATATTTTAGAATATGTAGAAGATGAGAAAAAGTGAGATATGAAAAAGTGAAATCCGTGAAATCTCTAAGATAACTTTTTGTTCTGTTTTAACATATGAAATGGGATTGGTATTTTTTTTAAATAAGATGAAATAGTTTTAGAATGGAGGAAAAGATGAAAAAAACAGTAGAACAGGAATATAAGTTTTTTTTAATATTGAGTATTATTTTTGGAATTATGAATGCGTTTTGTTTATATCAGAATGATGCAGGAATAACATATCCTCTTTTAGTGATAGTATTTTTGGCAGAGTTTTACTTGGGAATTACAAAATTAGAAATCCCATGTAAGAAGAGTTTCTTTTATTATGGAATAGCAGCGGTTCTATTATCTATTTCTATTTGTATAACAGATGATACATTTATTCATTTCATGGATAAGATAGGGATTTTAATTTTAGCGGCTGTGATCGCGATAGATCATAATCCCTATGGAATGGATTGGAAGTTTATTTCTTGTTTGAAAAACATAACAACATTAATAATAGAAATGATGATAGAAATGGGAAGTCCTGTTATTCATCTATATAAAGGAATAAAAAACAAAGAAAAAAATTCTAATAATAATAGAAATAATGGAAAGCAGATTTTAATTGGTATTGCAATAGGAATTCCATTAGTTTTCGTGGTACTTATTTTTTTAGGAATAGCAGACCAGATATTTGGAGATATGTTATTAAAAATCATTAGAAATTTATTTTTCTTTCCAACAATGATGGAAAATATTTTATTGATTATATTAGGAATATGGTTTTTTTATATGTTATTTGTAGCGAGTGAATCAAAAAGAGAAGAAAGTTCACAAGAAGAAACAAAAAGTAATCCTGTAATAGCGATTACATTTACTTCTATGCTCACGATTATTTATCTATTATTTTGTAGTATTCAAATCATGTATTTATTTCGAGGTGGTATGATGGAACTTCCCAGCAAATTCAGTTATGCGACCTATGCCAGAAAAGGGTTTTTTGAGTTATTATTTGTGAGTATGATTAATTTTACCATTGTTACTATTTGTTTAGGAAAGTTTAAAGACAGTAAAGTATTACGCATAATTTTAACCATATTTTCAGGGTGCACTTTTATTTTAATCACTTCTTCTGCATATCGAATGATATTATATATAAAAGCATATCATTTAACATTTTTGAGGATTTTAGTATTATGGTTTCTCATTGTTTTGGCTGTTTGGATGGCAGGAGCAGTATGGCAGATTTATAAGAGAGATTTTCCACTATTTCAGTATGTATTTATTACAGCACTTTCTCTTTATATTATCTATGCTTTTAGCGGGGAGAATAAAATCATCGCTAAATATAATTTACATCAGGGGAAAGCAAATAGGCTAGAACAAGAAGCAAGTTTAGATTTAGAATATTTAGTAAAATTATCTTCTTGTGATATCGCAGACGTTTTATTAGAATATAGTCAAGAAGAGGGAATAACAAAGGAAGAACAAGATATGATAGAAGTATATTTTACAAGAGTGATAGAAAACTATAGAGATATGAATCTTAGAGAGTATAATATATCAAGAAATATGGCATATCGTGCTGGAAAAGAATATTTTAAAAGGCAGAAATAAAAAAAGTTTGTTATAGTTTGGGAATATAAAGTTTAAAGTGAGGCTGTATTTGTTTAAATAAAAATGGATTGATAATTGTTTTGAGAAATATTTTGAATAAAGGGTCGCGCTGGCAAAGAGATATTCCAACGAAGCCGCACTCTCGTTTCGTTCCAGACGTAGCGGATACTAAATTCGCAAATCCCGCTTCTTGCGGGTTTGCTCATTAAGTACCGACGTCTTCCAAGGGGCTTCTTTTGGAATACCTCTTTGCCAGCGCTAGTTTGTTGGCTTTTCTATAAAGTGGGAAATCTTTTACATTTCGTGTTAATGAATAATGGCGATTTCACCAATTTACATCTTGAATCATGTTAATAGACATGGTAAAATCAAATCGACAAATGCATGTTTGGAGGGATAATAATGAAATTAAAGAATGTTTTGATCGTTGTTAAAGATATTGAAAAATCGAAACAATTTTATCATGACTTATTCGGTCTTGATATGGTACTTGACAATGATGGCAATATGATTTTAATGGAAGGTCTTGTACTTCAAGATGAAAAAATTTGGAGAAAGTTTTTGGGAAAAGATGTTATTCCGAAAAACAATTCTTGTGAATTGTATTTTGAAGAACAAAATATAGAAGCATTTATTGAAAAATTGGAAAGAATATATCCCTCAATTCAATACGTCAATCGACTTATGACGCATAGCTGGGGACAAAAGGTAATCCGTTTTTACGATTTAGACGGTAATTTGATTGAGGTAGGAACACCTATGTAATGTGACAACTTCCAGTTTATTAGGCAGTTACCCATGATGGATAACGGATCACATAGTTACTTTGACAAAGAATTAAGAAATGTTATGATATATTCGTTTAAAATCATAAATAATCTTTGTGAAATAAAATATATGTAAATCATGATATGAGATAAAGATACCTTTCTGTCATAGTTAGAAATTTTCTACGTTTGTATAAAAGCAATAAAGCAGCTTCGGCAAGACCTATTCCAAAAGAAGCCCCTTGGAAGACGTTGGCACTTAATGAGCAGTTCCGCAAGAAGCGGGGCTGCGAATTTAGTGTCCGTTACGTCTGGAACGG
>CAJUHN010000157.1 GCA_910585935.1 uncultured Lachnospiraceae bacterium
GCGAAGCCGCGCTTTCGCTCCGTTCCAGACGTAATGGTACTAAATTCGCAGCCCCTTACAGAACTGCTTATTAAGTACCAACGTCTTCCAAGGGGCTTCTTTTGGAATACTTCCTTCCCTCTGCTAGTTTATCGGCTATTCTAGGTAAATTTAAAAATAAGTAGTACAGACTTCTTATAAAAGTGGGGAAAACCTAACTTCCAAGGTAAACCGTCAAATGAGTCAAATCGGATATTCGCAATCCGCTTCGCTACTTGCTCATAACCTCATAGCTGCTATCGCAGCTTTTCCGTGGGAGTCTGCACTCCCACGGAAACAAGGAAGTCCCAACCCACCGCTTTCGCCTTGGCGGCTTAGAAGCGGGGGACTTCCTTGATGAGGTTAAATGGGGCGCTACGGCAAGGAAGTATTCCAGCGAAGCCGCGCTTTCGCTCCGTTCCAGACGTAGCGGTACTAAGCGCACAGCCCTTTTAGGGCTGTTTGCTAAGTGCCGACGTCTTCCAAGGGGCTTCTTTTGGAATACTTCCTTGCCTCCGCTAATTTGTTGGCTGTTCTACTTTTGGAAAAGCGAATATTATGATAAGCTATGAAATTTAAGTGGGAAGGTATGTAAAAGCAATTTAAGTGCAGATGTTTTTCAAGAGGCTTTTTTGGGGATAGTTTCTTGCGATAAGCTCGTTTTTTGCTTTTCTATGAATAATAGTATTGTATTATGATTGATGAAGGAAAATTGTATTAAAACTTCAATTAGTCTTTTGGTAGATTCAGCTAAAATCTATATTTTTATGTCAACTAAAAGTAAAGATTTAGTATGTTCAAATTTCCAAATTAGTTTACATAAAATCGCGTTGATCCGATGATTTTTTCAAAAGACTAATTGCAGTTCATATTCTTATAACCAAACGATTCATAAAAGGCAAACCTCAGAAAATAAGATTATGAAAAGTTAGGAGAACATTTTGACCAAAGGTTCGCGGCGGCAAAGAAGTATTCCAACGAAGCCGCGCTTTCGCTCCGTTCCAGACGTAATGGTACTAAATTCGCAGCCCCGCTTCTTGCGGAACTGCTTATTAAGTACCAACGTCTTCCAAGGGTCTGCCTAGACATAGTATCTATCAGGCGTTACTTTCTTGGCGGTGGTGTAGGTATGTATTTGTTTCGATCTACATTTGTGTGAGAGAGTTTTAGATAATTTTTTGTGCTAGTTACCTAAAAGTTGGAATTTATGATAAGAGCTTTTTGTATTTTATCTTTTGCATAAGGAAAGAGTCTATTTTATGAGTATTCTCTAAATTTAATTAGTATAATAGGCTTATTTTCTAACAGACAAAAGGTCAATCCTCGTAATTGTAAGATAGCATTTCGTGAAATTATTGAGTGCAGATTGAAATATGGAAAAAAGAAATATTATTGAAGGTAGCTTATGGTAACAAAGTAGCTTGCGGCAAGGTGATATTCCAAAAGAAGCCCCTTGGAAGACGTTGGTACTTAATGAGTAGTCCTGTAAAGGGCTACGAATTTAGTACCACTACGTCTGGAACGGAGCGAGAGCGCGGCTTCGTTGGAAACATTTCTATCAGGTGCGAACCTTTGGTCAAAATGTATATTGATTTTTTTAAAATTTTACTCACTGTGAAGTTGTTTCTAAGTCCAAGCCCCATCTAGTGTTAAAACTTGACCATTCAAATAAGAGTGGTTATTTGCTAATTGAAAGACAAGTTCTGCTACTTCTAAAGGCGTTCCAAAGCGACCAGCAGGAATTTCTTGAGTAAGAGCTTGTTTTTCTTCTGAGGAAAGGCAATGATTCATCTGCGTTTCAATTACTCCACATGCAATAGCATTCACTTGAATATTGCTAGGTGCTAGTTCCTTTCCAAGTGCTTTTGTGAAACTGTTTATGCCCCCTTTAGAAGCAGAATATGCTACTTCACAAGAAGCTCCTACATTTCCCCAGATAGAGGAGATGTTGATAATTTTACCAGAATGTGCCTGAATCATAGAAGGGATCGCTAGGTGAGAACAATTCATGGTGGATAATAAATTGGTTTCTATAATGTGATGATAATTTTCATAAGACATATTTTGGAATAACTCAATTCCTGCGATACCAGCATTATTGACTAAAATAGAGATATTTCCTAATTCGCTTTGAATTTCAGAAAAAATCCGACAGGCTTCTTGATAATTTGATAGATCTCCAAAATATATGTCACAGACAGCCCCTAATTCTTCTAATTCTTTTTTGACTTGCTCTAATTCTTCTTTCTGATGGGCACAATTAATCGCTATATGAAACTTTGAGTGTTTAGATTGTGCAAAGCGAAGTGCGATGGCTCTTCCGATGCCACGGGAAGAACCTGTTACGAAAACAACAGGATAATTCATAATAATTCTCCATTCTTTATTTAATAAAACGATTCCAACGAGGAAGGCTTATGATACAAGTAATTGCACCGATTAAGGCAATTATTGTCCAGAGTCCTATTGTGAATCCCCAACCTAGTTGTTCGGAAAATACAGCAAATCCATAGGAAGAAATAGCACTTCCGACATAGGTAAAAGTATTTAATAGCCCTGAAATTGTCGAAATCCGACCATAATTATGAAAATGAATGGGAAGCCGACTGATCAGCAGCATATTGATACCATGCATACATCCTGTGATCAACATCATACAGAAAGCAGATATTGTAATACTTGTACTGTTGAAGAAGAATAGGATTAAACCAGCTAAAAAGGCAGTTGTAAATAATAGTATACTGGCTGTTATATCATTGTTGCATTTTTTTTGTAACCAAGAGGCTGCTGAAATGCTGAAGATGCTGAATAATGGCAAAAATACAGTTGTTAAAATGGATACGCTGGTTTGGAGGGCAAAATGTTCAGAAATAAAGGTTGGCATCCAAGTTGTGATACCATCACGCAACATTCCTTGGCAAATAATAGCAAATATAATTGGTATAGATCCAGAAAGTAGTATAATAGACCATAGAGATTGTTGTGTTACTTTCTTTTGATAGTCCTCCGGATTTTTTGTAGCTTGTTGTTTGGTAATAGTATAGTGCGGTTCGGTGAATAACCAAATTAAGGAAACCGTAATGCTTATGATAGCAGGAATAAAAAAGGACAGACGCCAGCCAGATAATATGATACACATTGGAACGAATAGATAGACAGAAATCGATCCAATAGAAGAGGCAATGGCAACATATACACAAGCCTTTCGATAATAATTTTGACTTAAATTTTCTGCCATGATGCGCACAAGAGGAGGCCAAAGCATCGCCTGTGCTACACCGTTTATGCACCATAGGACAGTCATACTGATAGGACTGTGTAAAAAGGTTATTCCCATATTACATAGTGCAGTTGCGAGCAAACCGCCAAAAATAATTTTATGTGGTTTACATTTATCTCCCAAAAAACCACTTATTAACTGTCCAAGTCCATAGGTGATAAACATTCCTGTCATAGCAAAACTGCCCTGACTTTTAGTGATATTCATATCTAATACAATTTCCGCCAGAGCTGCTGCATAATTGTGTCTTGTAATATAGCTAGTAAAATATACGATACAACATAAGGCGATCAATGTTTTTTCTCGTTTCAAATTATTCATAGAAAACTTTTACCATTCCAGTTCTGATTTTCTGGGATTCCTAAAATTTTAGTAATAGTTGGGGCGATATCTAGGATACTTATTTGCGGAAGGATATGACCTGCAGGAAACTCTGCACCATGACAGATGAGTGGGATTGTCATATCTTCTTTTAGATCTGTACCATGTGTCCGGTCATGACCGCCATGATCGGCAGTGATCAAAATGCGGTATTCTTTAGGAAGTATATTTATTATTTGCTCTATATTGTCAAAAGATTCTCTAATTGCAGAAAGATATTCTTCTCCCATCCAACCATATGTATGACCAATTCCATCTGGTAGCCCAATATAGTAAAACACAAAATCTGGATTTTCTTTAGGTAAATATTCAAATAATGCATGTTTTGTTATTTGCAGAGTTTTATGAAGCCCTTCTTTATTATTTTGAGGTGATGCCATGCAACTAAAGCAAAGTGACCCCGGACGTGAGATATCACGCAGCTCTTCCCAATCATAAAACATGGCTGTTTTTCCGCCAAAATGACGAATTTGTTCAAATAGTCCATCTATGGGAGCTACCTGTGGAGTAAAGGTATTAGTAAGAACACCATGACGTGTAGGTTCTACACTCTGAAATAATGACATATGGCATGGTAAAGTAGCACTTGGCATAACTGTTTTAGCACAAAGAGTATAGCTGCTATTTTGTAACAGAGTTGAAATATAAGTATGTTCACATAAGGATAGGCTATCTGGACGCATTCCATCAACTAAAATTAAAATCACCTTTTTTTCCATTTTATTACCCTCCAATCGTAATAGATATACCTTTTTCTTCAATATTTTTTTTCTGAATCGCACTGATAGATTTATCAGTAGCTAACATAAATGTTGGTTTTATTTCACAGATATGATAAGCTGCTACGGTATCTAACTTACTGCTGTCTGTGGCAATTATTATTTCATCTGAAATTTCAAGCAGTATTCTCTGTAATGGAATGAGTAATGGTACATTGTCTGATAATCCATAGTGTAGGGAAAATGCTGTTGGACATAGAATACTTTTACAGACATGCAATTCTCTCAACATTTTTTCACTTTGATAGCCATAAAATGCTTTTTCACTTTTCAGATATTCACCGCCAATTTGTATGAGATGAAACATATCTTTTGATTCTAAAATTGAAAATATTTCTGATGAAGCGGTGATGACAGTCATACGTTGGAAAGATTCCCGTAACATGAGCGCAATCTCTTTCGCTGTACTTCCTGTATCAAGTGCGATGCAGTCATCTTCTTTTAAAAGATGAAAAACTGCTTTTGCTGTTTCCTGCTTTTTTTCCCTATTTTGTTTAAAACGCACATCTAAATCCACAAATTGTTTCATTTTATGCAAAGATACTGCACCACCATGCACTCGTTTTAGTAGTCCAAGGCTTTCTAACTGTTCTAAATCACGGCGAATTGTTTCGGTAGAAACGTGATATTGTTTGATTAACTTAGATGTTATCACTGTTTGTTGTTGTTCTAACTGTCGGACAATATCTGCCCTTCTTTCATCTGCTAACATATCCACAAAACTCCAATCATTTGCAATAAAATACAACATTTCCAACAATATAACAGATTTATATTCTCCTGTCAAGTGTTATTAGAAAATAATTTTAGACCATAGCAAAAGTCAATAAAAAATCGTTATCATACCAGTTATTTGGGAACTAAAAGGGGTACAAGAAAATATTTTAGTAAAGCTGTGTTTTGTTTTTTTATGGGTTGTTTTATTTTGGGAAGAGAGAGTTTTATGATAAGAATAGAATAAGATTATATGGAAGTAGATTTTTAAAATGAAATCTGCTATACTATGGTAAATATCAATAAGAAAGGCAGATAAGTCAGCTACCCACCACCTAAAGGCAGTAGTTTTCCGCTTACGACAAGCAAAAGGAGTTTTATTTATGAAAGCAAGAAAATATTCACTAAGAAACATTCGTTATATCCAATCTGCAAAACTGGTATATCTGGACGAAAATAATTTAGAAGAACAAGTTGATTTAAAAAAAAGTGCTGAGATTTATTATAATATACACTATAAACATATCAATAAGAAGCCCCTACTTCCGCAAGTAGGAGAGTATATCACTGATATTTTATTAAGGAGAAAAAGGAAAAACAGATATGTTGGGGATAGATTTTGGAGTATGAAGGAATGTTATATACGTTTGTATAATCAAGAAGGGGAAATAAAATTTATAGCCAAAATTTCTGGCGATGAGAATACAAGTGATTATTCAGAAGTTAGAACACTTTATTGTAGTATTAGAAATGAAATTCAGAAACAGGGATATTGGCTTTTCGATGAAAATTAAGTTTTTCAGAGGATAAATTTTGAAATGAGGATACCACAATCCCACTGGCTTTAGACGGTGGGTTAAGGTAGCCAAAGTAGAAATTTATGATATACTTATGACATGAGAATATGGAAATCTAAAAACAGACACAACTATTTATTACCATACCACATAATTTTTGTATGTAAATACAGAAAGAAATTGCTGGTATCAAAACAGATATCGGATAATATAAAACAGCTTTTGTATGAGATATATCAAAAACATCCTGTCATTATCAAATAGATGGATAGTGTATCTGTCGTGTAGGGAAGGTTTCAGAAGAAATGCTAAGAAAGTAGATAGAAAATCAAAGATAAGAAGGACTAATTGTTAAGCAATAAAAAATATGTAAATATAGATATAAACATAGACAAAAGTGGACACGATAGTCTTTTGTCTATGGCTTAACAGTAGGTTTCAAGGCTTAGTGACTGCTACTGCTGAAAAGTAGGTTGCAGATAGGAACTACGTTGTACCGTAAGGTAAAGACACACCTTCCAATGTCATTTTCAGTTGGAAGCTCTGTGAGTGCTAACCAAGAAACCATGCTAATGTCCTGCATGGATAACAGGGAAACACATGTCCTTTGTATGACATTGCCAAGAAGAAAAATTCTCCGAAAGGAAGGTGTCAGAAATGACGAATTATGCTTTTGTATTAGATGCCAACGGCAAACAATTATCGCCTACAAAAGAAAAGAAAGCATGGTTTCTTATTCGCAAGAAACGTGCAATATTGATTAGTAAATATCCAATGGTAATACAGCTAAATAGAGAGATTGTGGATGATAAAGTCTGCAAAGATGAAATTCGTTGTGGAATTGATGACGGTGGACTTCATGTAGGTGTCGCATTAGTTCAAAAGTGCAAAACAAAAAACAAGACGATTTTCAAAGGGACTATGGAACAGCGCAATGATGTAAAATATCTTATGGAAGTCAGAAAGAGGCATAGATGTCATCATCGTTACTATAAAAGATATAGACAAGCAAGATATAATAACCGTATTTCTTCAAAAAGAAAGGGAAGAGTTGCCCCATCCATATTACAAAAAAAACAAGCAATAATAAGGGTTATCAACCAGCTTAATAAGTGGATAAATATAACAAATTATTGGTTGGAAGATGTTGCGATAGATATAAGAGCATTAACAGATGGATACAATCCTTATCGTTGGCAATATCAGAAATCTAACAGATTAGATGAAAATATCAGAAAAGCTGTAATCCTGCGAGATGGGTGTAAATGTAAAGAATGTGGAAAATCTAAGTGTAGGTTGGAAGTGCATCACATTAAACCAAGAAGATTAAATGGCTCTAACACGTTAGATAATCTTATTACGTTATGTGAAAAATGTCACCAAAATACAGAAGGAAGGGAAGAATTATTCATGAAAAAATATTTTTCTTTGTTAAATTCTTCTGATAATAAAAATCTCAATTATGCAAGCCATGTGATGATTGGAAAGAATTGGTTGCGAGAGCAGTTATCTAATTTTGGAATTTTGTATTTAACAAATGGTGGGGATACGGGAAACAAAAGAATTGATTGGAACATAGGAAAATCACATTGTAATGATGCTGTTTGCATAACAAACTTAAATCCAGATACTTGTGATGTAAAAGAATGGATTATGAAACCTATGCGTAGGCAAAGTAAAGCTAAGACAGATAATGTTTTGGGAATTAAACATAAAGATTTGGTTGAGTATACATACAAAAATGGAGAAACTCATAGAGGATATGTGACAGCCCTATATCCGAAACAGGAAGCGTTGAATTTTCAAAGTCCTAGAAAACATTGTAAAAAGGTGAATGCGAAAAAATGTAGACTACTATGGAAATATCAAAAGATTTATTGGCTAGAAAGAGAAACATAAACAGATTTGTATATGATGAAACACATTTCAAAAAGGAGATAGAATGATTGAAAAAGTTTTTATACTCTTGTGGATTTTTTTAGTATATTCCTTTATTGGGTGGATAGTGGAAATTATTTTTTCAGCTATAAAACAAAAAAAGTTTGCTAACCGAGGTATTATTAATGGACCGTTTTGTGTGATATATGGATTTGGAGCAGTATTTATCACAGTATTCACACAGGATTTACAGGGAATATGGCTGTTTATTGGGAGCGTAATTTTAGCTACGCTGGTGGAATGGATTGCAGGTCATCTTGTTGAAAAGTGGTATCATGAACGCTGGTGGGATTATAAAAGTCTAAAATGGAATCTAGATGGGTATATAAGTGTGCCTACCTCTTGTATTTGGGGTATATTAGGAGTTATAATTATCAAATGGGGAAATACTTTACTTTTTGGAATTTATACTATAATTCCTTCATTTATCATGAAATTAATCATTCTGGTTTTAACAGTATTAATTGTGATAGATGGATTAGCAACAATGATAATTTTGTCTGGAAAAAGTCATAATACAGATAGATGGAAAGCCACTGACGCATGGATGGATTCGATCAGCGAAAAACTAAAAGTAAAGATTTGTAAAGCTGTAGAAGAAAGAATTTACAAGGCATATCCACAGAAGACAAAAGTAAAGGAACAGATACAGCATCCAGAAATTTTTGCTTATGGATGTAGTTTTTATAAAGTCATATTGTTATTTTTTATTGGAGCTTTTTTAGGAGATATAATAGAAACTATCTTTTGCAAAATTACTATGGGTGTTTGGATGAGCAGAAGCAGTGTAGTTTGGGGAGCATTTAGTATTGTTTGGGGATTAGCTATTGCCGCCGTTACAGCACTGTTATACCGATATCGTGATAGTTCCGAGGGTTTTTTATTCTGTATGGGAACTTTTTTAGGCGGAGCATATGAATATATTTGCAGTGTCTTTACAGAAATTGTATTTGGAACAGTATTTTGGGATTATAGTTCTATACCATTTAATCTGGGAGGAAGAATAAATCTTTTATATTGCTTTTTTTGGGGAATTGCTGCAGTCATATGGTTTAAAAAGGGATATCCGAGTATATCTTCACTTATTGAAAAAATACCAAAAAGAATAGGAAAAATAATTACATGGTTTCTGATTAGTTTTATGATTGCAAATATATTTATGTCCAGTGCAGCATTAATGAGATATAATGAAAGAAACAATGGAGAAATAGCAAATTCGGATTTTGAGGAATGGATAGATAGACATTTTGATGATGAAAGAATGAAAAAGATTTATCCAAATGCTATAAAAGTATCACCATAAAATATCTCGTTGTTTGCATAGATATTTGATGAATCATAATTCTAAGAAATTTGAAGATTTAAAAATTAAAAATAGGTGATTGTGAAAGTCAAAAGAGGACGCTGCGGCAAGGAAGTATTCCAGCGAAGCCGCGCTTTCGCTCCGTGTAAGA
>CAJUHN010000158.1 GCA_910585935.1 uncultured Lachnospiraceae bacterium
AACGGAGCGAGAGCGCGGCTTCGCTGGAATACTTCCTTGCCGTAGCGTCCCCTTTGTCTTTCTTATAAACAAAATCATAACAATTTTTCCAGATGGCTTTTTCATTTTTTAGTTGACAGAATTTCAGATAGCTTTTATAATAGTGGTTAATATATATAGAAAAAGGCATTGATAGGAAGGAGTACCTATTTATTGGGAAGCCTAGAGAGAAGATGGTGGGTGAAAATCTTCGTGACGATAGTAGGGAAGTAGTCCTGGAGCTTTGAATTGAACAGGTTTTTACCTTATTAGATTACAACGGTTTCCACCGTTATAGGGAGGCAATATCGGAATAAAAAGTTCCTGTATTGAGTGAGAGCAGATTTTATCTGAATATAGGTGGTAACACGGACTGATATGTTCGCCCTAAGCATAAGGCTTAGGGCGTTTTTTTTCTCATAGTAAATAGTAAAATGAAACGTCAAATTTTGATGAAGCATGAAAATTTAAACGAAAAGGAGTAGATATCTATGGATTTTAAAGTAGCAGTAATTGGCGGAGATGGAATTGGTCCAGAAATTGTCGCAGAAGCGAAAAAAGTTTTAAACAGAGTGGCAGAAAAATTTGGGCATGAATTTCACTATCAAGATATTTTGATGGGAGGGGCATCTATTGATGCTTATGGAGTGCCACTCACACAAGAAACGATTGCAGTTGCAAAGGCGAGTGATGCTGTTTTAATGGGATCGATTGGAGGGGATACTACAACTTCTCCTTGGTATAAGTTAGCGCCTCATTTAAGACCAGAAGCAGGGCTTCTTGGAATCAGAAAAGAATTAAATTTATTTGCGAATTTAAGACCAGCGATATTATATGATGAATTAAAAGAAGCCTGCCCTCTCCGTGATGAAGTGATAAAAGATGGATTTGATATGTTGATTATGAGGGAACTCACAGGTGGACTATATTTTGGAGAGAGAAAGACAATAGAAGAAAATGGGGTTCGTAAGGCAATAGATACCCTCACTTATACAGAAAAGGAAATTGAGAGAATCGCTAGAAAGGGTTTTGAAATTGCTAGAAAAAGAAAGAAAAAAGTGACCAGCGTGGATAAGGCAAATGTTTTGGATAGTTCTAGATTGTGGAGAGCAGTAGTGGAAGAAGTGGCAAAAGAGTATAAAGATGTAAAACTTGAACATATGTTAGTGGATAATTGTGCGATGCAGTTAGTGAGAGATCCCGCACAATTTGATGTGATTTTAACAGAAAATATGTTTGGAGATATTTTATCCGATGAAGCAAGCATGATCACAGGTTCTATCGGAATGTTGGCATCAGCGAGTTTAAATGACACAAAGTTCGGTTTATATGAGCCGAGTCATGGTTCTGCTCCTGATATTGCAGGACAGAATATAGCCAATCCAATCGCTACGATTTTATCTGCTTCTATGATGTTACGCTACTCTTTTGATTTAGATAAAGAAGCTGATGCGATAGAAAGAGCGATTAAGAAAGTGTTGACAGAAGGATATCGCACAAAAGATATTTTATCAGATGGACTTTCCTTTGTGAGCACAAAAGAGATGGGAGATTTAATCGCTGCTAGAATCGAGAAGGAATGATAGAAAGACATGGGGAATTGGGGTTTGAGGAGGTAAATGTTATGATTATTGAAGATGTATGGTTTGAGTTAAAAGATGGGCGCAAAGCATTATTGCGCAGTCCTAAAGAAGAAGATATAGAAAGTACTTTGGAATATTTGGTTATTTCTGCAAAAGAAACGGAGTATATTTTGCGTTACCCGGAAGAATGTGGCAAATATACAGCAGAAGGTGAGAAAATATTATTTGAGCAGAAAAACGCATCTCCCAACGAAGCTATGATTATGTGTATCGTAGATGGAAAAGTGATTGGAAATTGCGAGATTAATTTCTTCAAAGGGATTAAAACAAGACACAGAGCTAATGTAGCGATTGCTTTAAGGAGCGAATTTTGGAATCAAGGGATTGGAACAAAGATGTTTCAGGAGATGATTCGTTTAGCAGAAAACAGAGAGGGTGTTATGCAAATAGAATTGGATTTTGTAGAGGGAAATTCCAGAGCAAGACATTTATATGAGAAGATGGGATTCCGAATTACAGGTGTTCGCCCGAATGCTGTTCGTTTAAAGAATGGTACACTTTTAAATGAATATATGATGATTAGAGAAGTGAAGCGATAAATTCCAGTTTATAAAAAGAATGGGGATATTTTTAACAAGTAAATCTCTTTTTTTATCGCAGACAAAAATGTGGAAAAAGCTCTGCTTCAAAGTACGTTCAAGCATTTTCTATAAACACTTATAAAGACTTATAAGACGGTTTTCGTCTATAAAATCAATAAAAAATAACTTAACATAGAGAATAAAAACAGAGAAATCATGTAAAACAGAAACTTTTTTACATACAAGAAGAATGGAGGATTTAAAATGAGAAGTGATGCAGTGACAAAAGGAATACAACAAGCACCACATAGATCTTTATTCCATGCTTTAGGTTTAACAGAAGAAGAAATGCAAAAGCCTTTAGTGGGAATTGTGAGTTCTTATAATGAGATTGTGCCGGGACATATGAATCTAGATAAAATCGTAGAAGCGGTGAAATTAGGCGTTGCGATGGCAGGCGGCACACCAATTGTATTTCCGGCGATTGCCGTATGTGATGGTATTTCTATGGGGCATTTAGGAATGAAATATTCTCTGGTGACAAGAGATTTAATTGCAGATTCTACAGAGGCAATGACGATGGCACATGCCTTTGACGCTCTAGTTATGATACCAAATTGTGATAAAAATGTGCCGGGGCTATTGATGGCGGCAGCCAGAGTGAATATTCCTACTGTTTTTGTCAGTGGCGGACCTATGTTAGCAGGTCATGTAAAAGGGAAGAAAACTAGCCTTTCTAGTATGTTCGAGGCAGTAGGAGCATATGCTGTGGGAAAAATGTCAGAGGAAGAAGTAAAAGAATATGAGAAAAAAACTTGTCCGACTTGTGGATCTTGTTCTGGTATGTATACAGCTAACAGTATGAATTGTCTGACAGAAGTATTAGGAATGGGATTAAAGGGAAATGGCACGATCCCTGCTGTTTATTCTGAGAGGATTCAACTGGCAAAACATGCAGGAATGCAAGTGATGGAGATGTTAAAAAGAAATATCAGACCCAGAGATATCATGACCAAAGAGGCATTTGAAAATGCATTGACTATGGATATGGCACTTGGTTGTTCTACAAATAGTATGCTGCATCTTCCTGCAATCGCACATGAAGCAGGAGTGGAATTAAATGTGGATATCGCGAATGAAATTAGTGCAAAAACGCCAAATCTTTGCCATTTAGCACCGGCTGGACACACTTATATAGAAGAGCTAAATGAGGCTGGCGGCATCTATGCTGTTATGCATGAAATCAGCAAAAAAGGTTTACTCCATTTGGATTGCATCACAGTAACAGGAAAAACAGTAGGAGAAAATATTAAAGACTGTGTAAATAAAAATCCAGAAGTGATTCGCCCAATAGAAAATCCCTATAGTCAAACAGGCGGAATTGCGATACTGAGAGGAAATCTAGCTCCAAATTCAGCCGTTGTAAAGCGTTCTGCGGTGGCAGAAGAGATGATGGTACATGAAGGACCAGCTCGTGTATTTGACTGCGAAGAAGATGCAATTAAAGCGATTAAAGGTGGAGAGATTAAAGCAGGAGATGTTGTGGTCATCCGTTATGAAGGACCAAAAGGAGGACCGGGCATGAGAGAAATGTTAAATCCTACCTCTGCAATAGCAGGAATGGGGTTAGGATCTAGCGTTGCTCTAATTACAGATGGCAGATTTTCTGGCGCTTCTAGAGGGGCTTCTATCGGTCATGTTTGTCCAGAAGCAGCAGTGGGAGGAGCAATCGCCCTTGTAAAAGAAGGAGACATCATAAAGATCAATATTCCAGAAAATCAATTACAGTTAATGGTATCAGACGAAGAACTGGCAGAAAGAAAAAAGAATTGGAAAGCCAAAAAACCAGAAATTACAACAGGTTATCTTGCCAGATATGCTTCTTTAGTGACTTCAGCAGAACGAGGAGCTATTTTAGAAGTTCCTAGAAATAACGAAACAGATATATCTGACAGAGCAGAGTAAATATCCTCATAAAAGAAAGTAGATGATTCTGGCTCAGTAAATTTTGACTACTTTGATTAGGAAAGAGAAAAAATAATAGTAAAGAAAATGCGAGAGAAAGGTAAGAGAGATTATGCAGTTAAATGGTTCAGAAATTGTAATAGAGTGTTTAAAAGAACATGGAGTAGATACTGTATTTGGATATCCAGGTGGATCAATTTTAAACATTTATGATGCTTTATATAAACATTCCGATGAGATCACCCATATATTGACCTCTCATGAACAGGGGGCAGCACATGCAGCAGATGGATATGCCAGAGCAACAGGAAAAGTAGGAGTTTGCATGGCAACTTCTGGACCGGGAGCTACTAATTTAGTGACCGGAATAGCAACTGCATATATGGATTCCAGCCCTATTGTTGCGATAACAGCGAATGTAGCAGTGCCAATGCTAGGAAAAGATAGCTTTCAGGAGATTGATATCACAGGTGTGACTATGCCAATCACAAAACATAATTTTATTGTGAAACGGATAGAAGATTTGGCAGATACTTTAAGACAGGCTTTTTATATCGCAAAATCTGGAAGACCCGGACCCGTCCTAGTCGATATCACCAAAGATGTAACAGCTGCAGTCTGCGAATATGAAAAGAAAGAGCCTATTCCTGTGATTCGCACAACAGATATCAGAGAAGAAGATATACAAAAAGCGATTGAATTGATCAATCATGCTCAAAAACCTTATGTATTTATCGGTGGTGGAGCAGTTCTTTCAGAAGCTTTTGATGAAATACAGGAATTTGTCCATAAAATAAATGCTCCTGTCTGTGATACATTAATGGGAAAAGGCGCATTTAATGGAAATGATCCATTATATACAGGAATGTTGGGAATGCATGGCACAAAAACCTCTAATTATGGTGTGACAGAATGTGATTTATTAGTCGTATTAGGTGCACGTTTTAGCGACCGTGTGACAGGAAATGCTTCTAAATTTGCACAAAATACAAAGATTTTGCATATTGATATAGATCCAGCAGAAATTAACAAAAATATCCGTTCTTATTCTAATGTGATAGGAGATATTAAGGTCATTTTAAATAAAATAAATTCTAACATAAAAGAGAAGAAACATGAAGAGTGGGTAAAACATATTATGCAATATAAAGAAAAATATCCCATGCACTATTCACAGGATAGCTTAACAGGACCTTATATCATAGAAAAAATTTATGAACTCACAAAGGGAGATGCCATTATTACAACAGAAGTAGGACAGCATCAGATGTGGGCAGCTCAGTATTATAAATATAAAGCTCCCAGAACATTTCTTTCTTCTGGTGGATTAGGCACAATGGGATTCGGATTAGGAGCTTGTATTGGAGCAAAAGTAGGAAGAAAAGATAAGACTGTAATCAATATCGCAGGAGATGGCTGTTTTAGAATGAATATGAACGAAATAGCGACTGCTGCCAGATATAATATTCCGATCATACAAGTAATCGTGAATAATCATGTTTTAGGAATGGTAAGACAATGGCAGACCTTGTTTTATGGAAAACGCTATTCTAATACGATTTTAAATGATACAGTAGATTTTGTAAAATTATCAGAAGCTATGGGAGCAAAGGCATATAGAGTGACCAAAAAAGAGGAATTAGAAACCGTGTTAAAAGAGGCGCTTGATTTAAAAATGCCAGTAGTATTAGACTGTCAAATAGATTGTGACGATAAAGTATGGCCTATGGTAGCCCCCGGCGCTCCGATACAAGAGGCATTTAGTGAAGAGGATATCACAAACTAAAAAGGATTATGGATTGCCAGTTTATAAAAAAGAGTTTTATTTTTGTAAATAGTAAGTTGAGTATATTTTTTATGGAAAAAAATCATAGAAAAAGAATGTGATAAATATATTAGACTTGAGAATAGAAGTTGCTATTCAGGGGAGAGAGGTTGACTAAGGGTTCGCACAGGCAAACACCTATTCCAACGAAGCCGCGCTCCCGCTCCGTTCCAGACGTAGTGGTACTAAATTCGCAACCCTTTGCAGGGCTGCTCATTAAGTGCCAACGTCTTCCAAGGGGCTTCTTTTGGAATAGGTGTTTGCCTGTGCTAGTTTATATCATAGGGCAACTTATGAAGTTTGATGTGTTTCTTTTTCCATTTTGAGAAAATAAAATACAATTAGTATATAGTTTAGATATTAACATAAATATTTTACTAGAAAGTTTCTTTTAGGAGTTTAGAAGATTTATTTTATATAAAAGAATAGAATAAAAAATATAGTTACTGAAAATTTGATTCTAATAAGAAGTTGTGTGAGTAAATAAACAGTAGAAGTATCAATAAACTAGCGGAGGCAGATACCCATTCCAAAAGAAGCCCCTTGGAAGACGTTGGCACTTAATGAGCAGCCCTGCAAAGGGTTGCGAATTTAGTACCACTACGTCTGGAACGGAGCGGGAGCGCGGCTTCGTTGGAATGGGTATCTGCCGGAGCGCCCCTCTTTGGTCAAGATGTAAGAAATAACATTTTTTAAGATTATTATTTTGATTATTAGATTTAGATAATATAGAATTTTTGAAAATTTGGTTTTGAGAATTTTATAAAATATGAAAAGGAATAAAAATTAGGAGGAAATTAAAATGGGAAGAGTGTATAATTTTTCAGCAGGACCGGCAGTTTTACCGGAAGAGGTGCTAAAAGAGGCAGCAGAGGAAATGCTAGATTATAAAGGAACAGGAATGTCCGTGATGGAGATGAGTCATCGTTCAAAAGCGTTTCAGACAATTATTGAAACAGCAGAACAGGATTTGAGAGATTTATTACATATTCCAGATAATTATAAAGTTTTATTTTTACAGGGTGGGGCTTCTTTACAATTTGCGATGATTCCTATGAATTTGATGAAACATAAAAAAGCGGATTATATTATTACAGGACAATGGGCGAAAAAGGCATATCAGGAGGCAAAGAAATATGGAGAGGCAAAGGCGATTGCTTCTTCTGAAGATAAGACCTATTCTTATATTCCAGATTGTTCGGATCTGCCTATTGATGAAGATGCAGATTATGTTTATATCTGTGAAAATAATACGATTTATGGAACGAAGTTTAAAACGCTTCCTAATACGAAGGGAAAGACTTTAGTGGCTGATGTTTCTTCTTGTTTTTTGTCAGAGCCAATGGATGTGACAAAATATGGAGTGATATATGGTGGAGTGCAGAAGAATATCGGACCTGCTGGTGTAGCGATTGCTATTATTCGGGAAGATCTGATTACAGAAGAGGTGCTGCCGGGAACACCGACGATGTTAAAGTATAAAATACATGCAGATAATGATTCTTTATATAATACTCCTCCTTGCTATGGGATTTATATCTGTGGGAAGGTATTTCAGTGGCTTAAAAATATGGGTGGATTAGAAGTGATGAGAGAAAGAAATGAAAAGAAAGCGAAGCTTCTTTATGATTTCTTAGATGAGAGTGAATTATTCCGTGGAACGGTGGAAAAAAAGGATAGGTCTTTGATGAATGTACCATTTGTGACAGGGAATGAAGAGCTAGATGCAAAATTTGTCAAAGAGGCAAAAGAGGCTGGATTAGAAAATCTGAAAGGGCATAGAACAGTAGGTGGTATGAGAGCTAGTATTTATAATGCGATGCCTTTAGAGGGTGTAGAGAAGCTAGTTGAATTTATGAGAGAATTTGAAAAAAGGAATAAATAATATATAGAGAAAAGAAGATGTTTAGGAATTGTTTTTTAAGTTTATGTCAGCGCTGATAGCATAAATTTTTAATAGGAATTTAGAGGAAGAAAATAGAGAGATAAAGAGAGTAAAGCGGCGCAGAAATGAGGAAAATCATGTTTCAAGTGAATTGTTTAAATAAGATTTCAAAAGTAGGAACAGAGCTTTTGACAGAAAATTATGAATTGACCGAGGAGATAAAAGAGGCGAATGGTGTTTTGGTGCGCAGCGCTTCTATGCATGAGATGGATTTGCCAGATAATCTATTGACTATCGCACGGGCAGGTGCAGGAGTGAATAATATTCCATTAGAGAAATGTTCGGAAAATGGGATTGTAGTTTTTAATACTCCGGGAGCAAATGCAAATGCGGTGAAGGAATTAGTGATAGCAGGGCTGTTTTTAGCTTCTAGAGATATTATAGGGGGAGTGCAATGGGTACAGGAAAATAGTGGGGAAGAAACGATTGCAAAAATGGTGGAAAAAGAGAAGTCAAAATTTGCAGGCTGTGAGATAGCGGGAAAGAAATTAGGAGTGATAGGATTAGGAGCGATTGGAGTGAAGGTGGCAAATACTGCTGTGAATCTGGGAATGAAGGTTTATGGCTATGATCCTTATATTTCTGTCAATGCTGCTTGGAATTTATCAAGAGAGGTAGGACATATTGAAACAGTAGAAAAGATTGTGAAAGAATGTGATTATATCAGTTTGCATGTACCGCTATTAGAGGATACAAAAGGTATGATAAATAGAGAAAAAATTTCTATGATGAAAGATGGTGTAGTGATATTAAATTTTGCTAGGGATTTGTTGGTAGATGATGACAGTATGGCAGAGGCATTGGAAACAGGAAAGGTGAAATGCTATGTGACAGATTTTCCTAATCAGAAATCAGCAAAAATGAAACATGTGATCGCCATTCCGCATCTGGGAGCTTCTACAAAAGAAGCAGAAGATAATTGCGCAGAAATGGCAGTAAGACAGATGATGGATTTTTTAGAAAATGGAACGATTATAAATTCTGTTAATTTTCCAGCTTGTGATATGGGAGTCTGCACAAAGGTAGGAAGAATTGCTATTTGCCATAAAAATGTGCCAAATATGTTAGCCAAGTTTACAGGAGCATGTTCTGAGCAGAATATCAATATTTCTGATTTGATTAATAAGAGTAAAGGGGAATATGCTTATACATTAATGGATTTGGATTCTTCGGCGACTAAGGAATTAGTGAATGCAATAGAAGAGATAGAGGAAGTAAAAAAAGTGAGGATTGTGAAATAAAAAAAGAAGAGTTTTTTGTTTATAGAGTAAAAATAAAATAGATAGATAGAGAGATATTTCAAAAGGGGACTGGGGAAGATAAGATGTTGTAATTGGGTTTGTTTTAATGTGAAAGGGACGCTACGGCAAGGAAATATTCCAGCGAAGCCGCGCTCTCGCTCCGTTCCAGACGTAGCGGTACTAAATTCGCGGTTTCG
>CAJUHN010000159.1 GCA_910585935.1 uncultured Lachnospiraceae bacterium
TGCCGACGTCTTCCAAGGGGCTTCTTATGGAATACTTCCTTGCCTTCGCTGGTTCATTGGCTGTTCTGCTTTTTGAAAAACAAATGTTGGTGATAAACTATGAAAATCTAAGGGAGGAGATATGCAGAAAGAATTTTTAGCAAGAGTAGTATTTCTATGATGTTTGGAGTTTCACAATTACCTAAAACCTGAGTAAAAAAGAAAGAAGGGTACAGAAAAAAAGATGGCGTAAATCCGTTTTATAAAGGACTATTATGCATTTTCGGAATCAATGCCAGCAAGTTCATCGCAAATGGTGATGGCAATGATTTCGGGGTCAGACTGTCTGGCATCCGGGATATGGTGTTTATTGGTGACTTTTGGCGGTGCAAAACGGTGGTACAATTCATCAATCATGACATAGACTGTTAAAATAAAATCTTCAAAAGTTTCGATAACTGTGGCATTATTATTTTGGAACTTCAACATAATGATGCCTTCTTTCATAAATAAAACCCTTTCGTTTGTCATAGGCGGAAACCCACTGCCTTGCCTGGGAAGTCTTAGTACCAGATGCAGTTACAACAGAGTATATCTTTGTTGTAAAGGGTGCTGTCAACCACCCTGTGATGTAACGCCACTTTAGACAGTAATATCTATCGAAGATTAAAAGGTCGGAGGAGCAATCCGTTACTACATTAACAATCAACTAACACAATAGGCTAAATTAACTTGTCTTGTTCACCATAAAAAATAAAAAAATGAACATAGAATTAATAACTGAATATTATAATATTTTTTATTTTATCTGTTTTTTCCAAACCCCTTTTAAATAAAATCCAAATGATAATACTGTTCCAATTATCCATCCAAAAGGCCAGGACAGCCAAACCCCAGTAATATCATAAAAAATAGATAAAATATAGGCGAGCATTACACGAAGAATTAAATCACTAAAAGTGGCGATCATAAAATATGTCATCGCTCCAGAACCCCGTAAGACGCCATCAGACATTAATTTAATAGAGATGATAAAGTAAAAAGGAGATACCATGTGAAGAAATTCTATTCCAGTATTCATTGCCAAACTGCTTTCGGTAGGATTAGACATAAATAAAGCGATTAATGGTTCACAAAAAAAGAAAAATGCAATAAAAAATGGTAATACAATACACATAGCTAGTGTGATTCCAGACCAAAAACCTTTTTTTATTCGTTCAAGTTGCCGAGCGCCAATATTTTGTGCGGTAAAACTGGACAATCCATTCGCAAGAGTAGTAAAAGAAGTTATAGCAAAAGTATTTAATTTAATCGCAGCAGAATATCCAGCAATAACAGCAGGACCAAAAGAATTAATAATACTTTGGATAAAGAGGTTTCCAACAGAAATAAAACTTTGTTGAAGAACACTGGGAATAGCAACAACACTAATCTTTTTTAGCATAAAAAAAGAAAATAAAATATGTTGTTGATTTTTTTCTATTTTTATCTTTTTTAGGCGAAATGTCAATGTTAGAATAGAAAACACACAAGAAATTCCCTGAGCGATAAAAGTAGCCCATGCTACTCCTGCGATTCCCATCTCAAATGCCGTGACAAAAAAATAATCTAAAAAGATATTTCCTAAAGAAGAACCTATCAAAAAATAGAGCGGTGTGCGAGAATCTCCCAAAGCATTAAAAATTCCAGTACAGACATTATATAAGAACAAAAATATGATTCCAGCAATATAAATATTTAGATATAATCTAGAATCTACAAAGATATTTTCAGGCGTTTTCATTAATTTCATCAGAGGAGTGCAGAAAATAAATCCTAAAACAGTGAGAAAAACACTGAGAACAATACAAGAGATATAAGTGGTAGTAATAGCTGTTTTCATATGTCCATATTCTTTAGCGCCGAATAATTGAGAAATGATAACAGAACATCCAATATTACATCCCATAGCCACTGCGATAAATAACATCGTAATAGGATAAGAAGCCCCTACTGCTGCTAACGCATTTTCCCCTACGAACTTTCCAGCAATCATACTGTCTGCAATATTATAAATCTGTTGAAACATAACACTGACCAACATAGGAATCGAAAAAAGCCATAATTTTTTATGTATATTTCCTTCTGTTAAATTTGTAATCATTCTATACCTCATTTCTGCGCTGCTTTTCTTACATCTTAAGCTTGTGACAGCAGCGCGGACACAAACCTTTTATTCTTATAATATCCTTTTAGGTTATAAATTATTTTGCTAATTCTGTCAAGAAGATATCCCATTTTTTATAATTTAGTTGTTACAGTTTAGTCTATTTGGGCATCAAAGGGTCGCTGCGGCAAGGAAGTATTCCAGCGAAGCCGCGCTCTCGCTCCGTTCCAGACATAATGGTACTAAATTCGCAGCCCCTAACAGGACTGCTTATTAAGTACCAATGTCTTCCAAGGGGTTTCTTATGGAATACTTCCTTGCCTTCGCTAGATTGTGGATGGTTCTACTCTGTGAAAAGAGAATTTCACAATAATAAATAAAATAAAAAGTCTGAACTGTTACATTTAGTTAAAAACCTGAAGTTTTAGCTTTGAGGGATGTCAGATAGCTCTTATTCTGACCTGAATTGCGTTCACTTTTTGAAATTTGTTTTAAAAAGGTTAATATAGAATTACTTCTTTCAAGATGAACTTAAATTTAGGTAATTACGAAATTCTAAACGCCATATAAATATTGATTTTTACGGGGGGTTCTTTTATGTATTTCCCCACTAAAACTTCATAGATTATCGCAAAACTCTTTATCGAAAAGTAGAACAGCCAACCACCTAGCGGAGGAAAGGACTATTCCAAAAGAAGCCCATTGGAAGACGTTGGTACTTAATGAGCAGCTCCGTTAGGGGCTGCGAATTTAGTATCCGTTACGTCTGGAACGGAGCGAAAGCGCGGCTTCGTTGGAATAGTCCTTTCCGGAGCGCACCACAAAAGAAAATAGCTTGCAAAACAATATAGAATCTGCTACAATGAAATTTAACATAAATAGCAAGAAATCCCCATTTCTATCAATAGTGGAACGAATTGCAAAGATAGTATTCTACAGCAATAGCGGCGAAGGGAAATTAGTATACTCTCGCTGAGATGAGGTCAATCTTCGTAATCGTAGGATGCTGTTATACTTCGTGAAATTATCGGGTGTGGATTGAAATAATATAGAATTATTATATATAGTGAAATTTGCAAAAACAATAGTTTATGATGTTTAAATTTCACAGCATAGACTGTAATAAAATAATTTTTTGGAGGTATTTAGATGAGCAAAAGAATCTATATTGCAGATGCGATTCAAGCTGTCAATCAAAAGGTTCTGATTCAAGGATTCATTGATAATTTAAGGGACAGTAAATATATGGCATTTATTGTTTTAAAAGATATTACTGGAAAGATACAGATTACAATAGAAAAGGAAACCCATCCTGAGTTATGTGAAACGATCAGTCAGTTGACAGAAGATTCTGTTATCACAATTCTTGGAACAGTAGCTTCTAACGATTATGTTAAACTAAATGGTGTAGAAGTGATTCCGGAAAGTATTCAAATTGAATCTATAGCAGATGCTCTACCAATTGTAAGAAAAGCTATTCCAGCTACAAAAAAGAAAAAAGCATTAGAACGTTCCAGCATTGACCAAAGAATCGATTATCGGTGGATTGATTTAAGAACAGATGAAAATCAGTTGATGTTTCAAATTCAGACTACCATGGTCAATGCCATGCGCCAGTATTTACTGGATAATAATTTTATTGAAATTCATACCCCTAAATTGATCGGTGCAGCCAGTGAGAGCGGAGCAGATGTATTTGAGGTAAAATATTTTGATCGAAATGCTTATCTCGCACAGAGTCCACAATTCTATAAACAGATGGCAATGGCATCAGGTTTAGAACGTATTTTTGAAGTAGGACCTGTTTTTCGTGCAGAAAAATCTTATACAAATCGTCATACTACAGAGTTTACAGGATTTGATTTGGAATTCAGTTATATTGTTTCTTATCAGGATGTTATGGATTTGGAAGCGAATCTATTAATATATATGCTCAAAAAGGTTGAGGAAAAGTATGGAAATCAGATAAAAGAGATATTCGGTACAGAAGTTATTGTTCCTGCCTTTCCATTTCCTACAATTACTCTGCATGATTTATATGATGAATTGGAAAAGAATTATGGTTATAAGGTCGATGAATCGGAAAAAGGTGATTTAACTACAGAAGCAGAACAATTAAGTTATAAGTGGAGCATGGAGAAATATGGACATGAATTTCTGTTTGTGACTGGTTTTGATGCCCAAAAGAGAGCATTTTATCATATGCGTGATGAGAATGGAGTTCCTTTAGGCTATGACTTGATTTGGCGTGGGGTAGAGATTACAACAGGTGCGCAAAGAGAACATCGATATGATATTTTGAAAAAACAGGCAGCAGAAAAAGGTTTGGAAGAAGATGTAAAATTTTATTTAGAGTTTTTCAAATATGGTTGTCCGCCTCATGGTGGCTTTGGTCTAGGTGTGGATCGTCTGACGATGCTTTTGCTTAATTTAGGAATCAAAGATGCCATGTATATTTTCAGAGGACCAAATCGTCTGAATCCTTAAAACTATAGGGAATGTAAAAATAAATATCCGTTTTTATTTTAAATGTTATAACGTCTTTTATATAATTATAAAACAGAAATATTATTTAGAAGAAAGAACAATATTTAAAATCAAAAATAAGAGAGAAGGGATGAAATGAAAGAAGAATATCGTGTACTCGCCTTTGATTTTGGTGCTTCAAGCGGACGGGCTATGCTCGCCATTTATAAAGATGGAAAAATTTTTATGGAAGAAGTGCATCGCTTTTCTAATGATTCTGTAGTGGTGAATCAGACGATGTATTGGGATACTTTGCGTTTATTTTATGAAATAAAACAGGGAATGATAAAGGCGAAGTTAAAAGGAGGATTTGACAGTATTGGTATCGATACATGGGGAGTGGATTTTGGACTTTTAGATAAAGATGGTTATCTATTGGAAAATCAGATACACTATCGAGATTCTAGAACAGAAGGAATGATAGAAGAGTGTGAAGAGTATATTTCAAAAGATAAATTTTATCAGATAACAGGATTGCAGTTTATGGAAATAAATACCATATATCAACTGCTTTCATTGGCGAAAAAAAGACCAGAGATGTTAGAGAGAGCAGATACTCTTTTGATGACTCCTGATTTATTTAATTATTTTTTAAGTGGAAGAAAGTGCACAGAATATTCGATTGCTTCTACCACTCAACTATTAGATGCCAGAACCCACCAATGGTCAGATGAGATTATAGATAGTTTGCCAATACCAAGAAAAATATTAAAAGAGATTGTTCCTACTGGTACAGTGATAGGACAGTTGCGAGATGAAATCTGCGAAGAGTTAGGAGTTCCAAAAGCAAATGTTGTGGCAGTGGCTGGACATGATACCCAATGCGCTTTAGCCGCAGCTCCTGCGGAGGAAGAAGATTTTGTATTTTTGAGCTGTGGCACATGGTCTTTATTGGGAACAGAATTAAAAGAGCCTATCATCAATGAGAAATCAAAAAAATATAATATCACAAATGAAGGCGGTTATGGTTTTAAAACTAGCTTTTTGAAAAATATCATCGGACTCTGGTTGATTCAAGAAAGCCGAAGACAATGGAAAAGAGAAGGAAAGGAATATAGTTTTTCTGAATTAGAGGCGTTGGCATCAGAGGCAGAACCATTACAGTCATTGATCGATCCAGATGCGAAAGAGTTCGTTCCGCAGGGAAATATCCCAAAGAGAATACAGGAATATTGCCAGAGAACAAACCAAAAAGTGCCTCAGACAATCGGACAGATTGTCCGCTGTATCAATGAGAGTTTAGCATTAAAATATCGCTATTCTTTAAAACAGATAGAAGAGTGCACGAATATTTCATATTCTACTCTTTATATGTTAGGTGGAGGGATGCAGAGCAAACTTTTGTGCCAGATGACAGCAAATGCTTGTCAGAAAAAAGTATCCGCTGGACCAGTAGAAGCTACTGTATTAGGAAATATCGCACTGCAGTTGATAGCGGCAGGACAGATAAAAGATATCAAAGAAGCGAGAGAGTGTATCAAAAGGTCAGAAGAGGTTCACATCTATGTTCCCTCTGAGAAGGAAGCGGAAAAGAAACAATGGGAAGCAGCTTATCAAAAAATGTTAGAATTGATTGCTGATTGATATTTACTACATAAATAGATTTTTATTTTCATGATAGGCTGTGATAACCTTTCATGATTCGTTGAAAAATAGATAAAACCATTCTGCTGCTTTAGACAGTGGATAGTTCATATAAATATTTAGAAAAAAGAAATAGAAAGGGTGGTATTACATATGTTATATCCAAAGATTGGTATTAGACCTACTATTGATGGACGCTGGGGCGGCGTCAGAGAGAGCTTAGAAGATCAGACTATGGGAATGGCAAAGGCAGCTGCAGAACTTATTAGTTCTACTTTAAAATATCCAGACGGCACACCTGTACAGTGCGTGATTTCTGATTGTACAATAGGCGGAGGTGCAGAAGCAGCTCGTTGTGCAGAACAATTTGCTACACAGAATGTAGTTGCTACATTAAGTGTTACTCCTTGCTGGTGCTATGGTTCAGAAACATTTGATATGGATCCTAATACCATCAAAGCTGTTTGGGGCTTTAATGGAACAGAAAGACCGGGAGCAGTTTATCTAGCAGCAGTTATGGCAGCTTTCGCACAGAGAGGTCTTCCAGCATTTTCTATCTATGGACATGATGTTCAGGAAAAAGATGATAGAAGCGTTCCAGAAGATGTAAAAGAGAAAATTATTAAATTTGCCAGAGGTGCAATCGCAGTTGGTTTGATGAAAAGCAAAGCATATGTCAACCTAGGCGGAATTTCGATGGGAATCGCAGGTTCTTATTGTGATGCTTCGTTTTTACAGAAGTATCTGGGAATCCGTGCAGAATGGGTGGATTTGACAGAAATTATTAGAAGAATTACACTTGGCATTTATGATCAGGAAGAATATGAAAAGGCTTATCATTGGATAAAAGAGAATTGTAAAGAAGGATTTGATAAAAATGCAGGGAAGAATTTCCCAGAAGTGATTACAAAATCTAAAGTGATTCCAGCAGATAAGGATTGGGAATTTATTACAAAATTTACTTTAATTGTAAATGATATATTACATGGCAATCCAAAATTGGATGAAATGGGATGGCATGAGGAAGCATTAGGAAGAAATGGTATTGTAGGCGGTTTCCAAGGACAGAGAATGTGGACAGACTGGCTTCCAAATGCAGATTTTACCGAATCTTTACTGGCTTCTAGCTTTGACTGGAATGGAAAGAAACAACCATTCCCATTTGCAACAGAAAATGACACTTTAAATGGAATTTCTATGATGTTTGCTACTTTACTGACTGGAAAAGCACCTTGTTTCCATGATGTGCGCACTTATTGGAGTCCAGAGGCATGTGAGAGAGTGACTGGAAAAGCGCCAGAAGGATATGCAAAAGATGGATTCATTCATTTGATCAATTCAGGAGCTACTGCTATGGATTGTACAGGAGCTTCTAAAGATGAAAATGGAAATGGTGTGATGAAAGAGTGGTGGAATATGACAGATGAGGATATAAAAGCTTGTTTAGAAGCCACTGACTGGTGCAGAGCTGATTATGAATATTTCAGAGGAGGCGGTTTCTCTTCTCACTTTAAGACACAGGCAGAGATGCCGATCACAATGCTCCGCGTGAATATTGTAGATGGAATCGGACCTGTTATTCAAATTGCAGAAGGTTATACTTGTGTATTACCAGAGGATATGCATGAAAAATTGGATAAGAGAACAGATCCGACATGGCCTACTACATGGTTCGCTCCGATTCTCACAGGACATGGTGCATTTAAAGATGTTTATAGCGTGATGGCAAATTGGGGAGCAAATCATGGAGTCACTGTGCATGGACATATTGGGGCAGAATTAATTACAATGGCATCTATGCTCAGAATTCCAGTTACTATGCACAATGTACCAGAAGAAAAAGTATTCCGTCCACATGCATGGGCTGCATTTGGAACAGAAGATGCACAGGCAGCAGATTATAAAGCATGTGCTACTTATGGACCGTTGTATAAATAAGTTTTGAAGCAGATTTGTGTTTTTGAAGTGGATAATTAAGAAAAAGACTGTCATATGAGAATAGGAATCGTATGTGCAGGAGATAGTGAAGTTGCTCCGTTTTTGTCCATGTTAAATGAAACTTCTGTGACAGAAAAATCGTTGTTGAAATTCTATGAAGGCAAAATTGAAAATAGGGATGTTGTCACACTTTTTTCAGGGGTATGTAAAGTCAATGCAGCAATCGCTGTTCAGATTTTAATTGATATCTATAAGTGTGATATAATCATTAATGCAAGGACTGCCAGAGGGATTGATGAAAGGCTTTTGATATGGTGGTTTCAACAGAAGTTGCCTATCATGATGTAGAAGAAGATATTCTGACAGACTTTCATCCGTGGATGCTATCTGTTTATTTTAAATCTGATGAACGGCTTATAGGATTGGCGGAAAAGATAGCAAATCAGTTGGAATCAAACCATAAAATATTTTTTGGGAGAATGGTTACAGGAGAGAAATTTATTGAAGATGAAGAGAGAGAGAAAATGAAAGCTATCTATGAGCCGTTAAGTGTTGATATGGAATCAGCGGCGGTTGCACATGTGTGTTATGTCAATAAAGTGCCATTTATTTCTGTTAGAACGATTACGGATACGGCTGATCATAGTGGGGTGGATAATTTTGAATTGAATTGTAATGAGGCATCTCAACTATGCGCGGATTTTGTAAAAATGATGTTGAAAGAACTTTAATTTTTTCTTTATTTGTGATGATATAAAGAATGAAAGGGAATAGAGATTTCTACAAGATAAGATATCATGATTATTTGGATTCATATCTTGTAGAAATCTTTTCTTTTATAGTAGAGGTTTTCAGAGTTTCTTTTGGATAAGGGGGAGGGGGTGGTGGAGAGGTTCGCGCTGGCAAGATACTATTCCAACGAAACCGCGCTTTCGCTCCGTTCCAGACGTAGCGGACACTAAATTCGCTGAACCTGTAGGTTCGCTCATTAAGTGCCGACGTCTTCCAAGGGGTTTCTTTTGGA
>CAJUHN010000160.1 GCA_910585935.1 uncultured Lachnospiraceae bacterium
AGGTTATGAGCAAGTAGCGAAGCGGATTGCGAATATCCGATTTGACTTATAAAATTGGAGAAGAAACGATAAAATACAGCAATTTTACTGAATGAATTACTAAGACTCTTTGAAAAAGGATTGAGGATAAGGAGAGAAAGTGTGATAAAGAAAAATGGAGGTGAAATAATGGAATCAAAGAACATATTATGGTCAATAAGTTTATCAGTAATAGGAATTGTGACGATTATATTAATAGGATTTAATCTTGTGGAAATTGAATTGCCTGACATTATAACAAGAATATTTAGCTTGATGGAATTGATTGCACTTCCTGTTTTAGCATTTTCAACTGTAAAAAAGATAAAACATAAAGCGTAAATTATTATCTAATAGGTAATCATCTAAAATATAAGAAGGCAGATGCTGCCGCACTTCGTGGAATTATTGAGTGTGGATTGAAACAATAAAGAATTAAAAAAATAGGCGTTTGATAACACAAAAGAAATAAATAATACAGAAAATTCTATGATGCAAGTTACTCATCACAAATTAGAAATAATAATAAAAAAGTAGCCATATCAATAAACTAGCTTAAGAAGAGAAATGATTCCAAAAGAAGCCCCTTGGAAGACGTCGGCACTTAGCAAACAGCCCTTTCGGGCTGTGCGCTTAGTACCGCTACGTCTGGAACGGAGCGAGAGCGCGGCTTCGTTGGAACATTCCTCTTCTTAAGCGGAACTTTGAGATGACTGAATAGTAACTTTTATGTCAAAAAATATGGTAAAAGTACTTGCATTTAGAAAATAGCTATGCTATAATAAAAAAGCTGTTTATAAGAGAAGAACGGCTGCTTTTGGCGGGCGTTGATTCTAGGAGGATTGGCGAAGCCAATTGTAGCGTAATAGATAAACATTATATTAATTTATAAAGAGGTGAAAACAATGAAGGAAGGAATCCATCCAAATTATTATCAAGCTAAAGTGGTATGTAACTGTGGTAATGAATTTGTAACAGGTTCTACGAAAAAAGATATTCATGTGGAGATTTGTTCTAAATGCCATTCTTTTTATACAGGTCAACAAAAAGCAAATGCCGCTCGTGGACGTGTGGATAAATTCAATAAGAAATACGGCATCGCAGCGAACAACTAATAGAGTTGTCAAGATTAAGGTTGAGGTTTCTATAATCTCAACCTTATTTCATATCATAAATAAATTTACGATTTATTTATAAAGAAAGGAAAGATGTATATGAAATCTTCTGGTATCGGTGGGCAGGCGGTTATCGAAGGGATTATGATGAAAAATAAAGATAAATATGCGATAGCAGTTCGTAAGCCAAATCAGGAAATTGAAGTAGATGTGAGGGATACAAACAGTTTAGCGAAAAAATATAAAGTGCTAAAATTGCCTATTATTCGAGGGATATATAATTTTGTTTCCTCTTTAGTAGAAGGAATGAAGATACTCACTTATTCCGCAAGTTTTTTTGAAGAAGAGGAAGAAAAACCTTCTAAAGCAGATGAGGCATTGAATAGAGTATTTAAAGATAAAGCGGAAAATGTGGTGATGGGGATTACAGTAGCATTTTCGATTGTATTTGCAGTGGGATTATTTATGGTATTGCCATATGTTGTTTCAGAGTTATTAAGAGCTTATATTGGTTCACCGACTTTGATGGCATTGATAGAAGGAGTCATTCGGCTTAGTTTATTTATAGGGTATATTTTACTTATCACTTTGATGAAAGATATTCAACGAGTATTTATGTATCATGGGGCAGAACATAAGTGTATTAATTGTATTGAATCAGGACTGCCTCTTACTGTGGAAAATGTAAAAGTGAGTTCTAGATTTCACAAACGCTGTGGAACGAGTTTTCTTCTTATTGTTATGGTGATCAGTATTATCTTTTTTATTTTTATTCGCACGAATAATTCGGTATTTCGATTATTTCTTCGGATTTTATTAGTTCCTGTGATAGCAGGGGTATCTTATGAATTTATTCGTTTGGCAGGAATGAGTGATAATAAATTTGTAAATTTTTTAAGTAAACCGGGACTTTTATTACAGAGATTGACGACAAAAGAACCAGATGAGAGTATGATTGAAGTCGGAATTAAGTCTGTGGAAGCTGTTTTTGACTGGGAACAATATTTGTTAGAGGAAGGGGTACTTACGAAAAGAGAAGTACAACAAGAAAAAATAGAAAAGGAATTTACATTGGCAGAAAATGAAAGCAGATGATAGAAATACATTAGAACAACTGTGGAAAACAGGGGAGAGGGAATTAGAAGAGGCTGGCTGTGAGGAGGCGAAACTGGATGCATGGTATTTGTTAGAATTTGTGACTCATATTTCTAGGGCGCTCTATTTTTGTGATAAAAAGAAACAGGTTTCTTTTGAAGAAGAGAGATGTTATTTAGAATTAATAGAAAAGAGGAAAAGACATATTCCATTACAACATCTGACAAAAGAACGGGAATTTATGGGTCTGTCTTTTGTGGTCAATCAACATGTATTGATTCCTAGACAGGATACAGAAATTTTGGTAGAAGAGGCACTTTCACGTTTAGAAAATGGCATGGAAGTGTTGGATATGTGTACAGGGTCAGGTTGTATTTTAGTTAGTTTAGCTCATTTTAGAGATTTAAAAAAGGCAGTGGGAGTGGATATTTCAAAGGAAGCGTTAGTAGTTGCAGAGGAGAATGTGAGAAGAAATAGAGTAGAAGCGGTTTTGTTAGAGAGTGATTTATTTGAAAAGGTGGAAGAAAAATTTGATATGATCGTTTCGAATCCACCCTATATTGAAAGAAAAGAAATAGAGAGGTTAAAGCCAGAAGTGAAAGAATATGAACCTAGAATCGCGTTAGATGGCGGAGAAGACGGGTTGGATTTTTATAGGATATTGGTGGACAAATCCAGAGAGTATTTAAAAGAAAATGGATATTTGTGTTTAGAAATTGGCTATAATCAAGGAGAACAGGTTTTAAAACTTTTAAAAGAATATGGTTTTTTTGAAATAGAGCTGATAAAAGATCTGGCGAAATTAGATAGGGTATGTATTGGAAGATGGAGAGAGATGAGAGAAGTTTTAGATTAGGTTTGGAGGAAGAGAAATGTTTGATAAGTTGGAAGATTTATTAATGCGTTATAATGAGATTATACAGGAATTAAATTCGCCAGAAGTAGCGAATGATCAGAAGCATTTTCGCCAGCTCATGAAAGAGCAGAGTGATTTGATGCCAATTGTAGAGGCTTATGAAGCTTATAAAAAAGCGAATCAGACAATAGAAGAAAGTCTTATGATGTTAGAAGAAGAAAATGATGAGGAAATGAAAGGACTTTTGAAGGAAGAATTGGCTCAGGCGAAGGAAGATGTAGAACATTTAGAGCAAGAGATGAAAATTTTATTGCTTCCTAAAGATCCAAATGATGAAAAGAATGTTATTGTTGAAATCCGCGGAGGAGCAGGCGGAGATGAAGCGGCGTTGTTTGCAGCAGAAATTTATCGTATGTATGCGAAATATGCAGAAGCGAATCGCTGGAAGGTAGAACCTGTCAATATCAATGAAAATGGATTGGGAGGTTTTAAAGAATGTATTTTTATGATTACTGGAAAGGGTGCATATTCTAAATTAAAATATGAGAGCGGAGTACATCGTGTACAGCGTATTCCAGTGACAGAATCAGGTGGACGGATTCACACTTCTACTATTACAGTAGCGATCATGCCAGAGGCAGAAGAAATAGATATACAATTAGATATGAATGATTGTAAATTTGATGTATTTCGAGCATCTGGAAATGGAGGACAATGTGTCAATACCACAGACTCCGCTGTTCGATTGACACATATTCCAACTGGTATTGTGATTTCTTGCCAAGATGAAAAATCTCAGTTGAAAAATAAAGATAAAGCATTAAAGGTATTGCGCGCGAAATTATATGAAATAGAGTGTGAAAAACAGCACAGCGCAGAAGCGGAAGCTAGGAAAAGCCAAGTGGGTACAGGGGATAGATCGGAAAAAATACGAACTTATAATTTTCCACAAGGCAGAGTGACAGACCATAGAATTAAATTAACGCTTTATCGGTTAGATGATATTATGAATGGAGATTTGACAGAGGTGATTGATTCTTTAATTACAGCAGATCAGGCGATGAAGTTAAGTCGTCTGCAAAAAGAGGCTTAAAGGTTATCTAGTTCTATCAGTCGATAATTGTATTTTTTTAGTAAAGATTTTTAAAACTCGCTAGGTTTTTTGCCTAGCGAAGAAATAGAAACATTAATATAATAACAAATAAAGTTATTTTTCATTTTAGGGAATGGGTAGTTGACTATATGGCAATTTACGAAAATGAGGAAAATATGAATAGTAGAATCATACATGATATTTCTAATTTTGTATTTGTACAAGATACATTACAAAAAGCGGATATAATCTTTATTCCGGGAAGTTTTTATAAGAAATTGGCAGAAGAAGCAGCTTTATTATGGAAGGCAGGATATGCATCGCTTATTGTTCCATCTGGACGGTATAGTATTGTAAGAGGAAAGCCTTTTAGCATGGGGGATAGACAATATCAGACAGAGTGTGAATTTTTAAGTGATATTTTAAAGACAAATGGAGTGGAACAGAATGTTATTTTAGGAGAAGATAAGGCTAGTTTCACTCAACAAAATGCGAAATATTCTAAAAAATTATTAGAAGATAAAAAGATAGAGATAAAAAAAGCGATTATCTGTTGTAAAAGTTTTCATGCGAGAAGGTGTTTGATGTATTATCAATTTGCTTTTCCAGATGTAGAATTTATCATGTATCCTGTAACATATTGTGAAGATGGGATAGAAATTACAAAGGATAATTGGTATCAGACAGAGAAGGGGCTGAATATCGTGTTGGGCGAATTACGAAGATATGGAGAACAATTTAAAGAAGAGTTTCTTAGCATATTGTAATGACTGATATAGAGAAAGATTGATTTTCAAATGATGAAATAAAGATAGAGGAAAAATAAAATATGATTTATATCACTTCTTTTAAAAAAGAAATTCTTCAGGAAAGCTGGAATTTAAAACAACATCAGATAGAACATAGCATAGGACGAGGGCTATTAGCATATGGATTACAAGAAGAATATAGAATTTCAAGGGAGGATATTTTACTAGAAAAAGGAGAATATGGGAAACCATATTTAAAAAAATATCCTGAAATTTTTTTTAATATCACACATTGTAAAGAAATGGCAGCTTGTGCGATTGCGACAAAAGAGATAGGAATCGACATAGAAGGGGTGAGGAAGTTTTCACCAGCGATTTTAAAAAGGGTTTTAACACTAAAAGAGAAAGAGCAATTAGAGGGTACAAAACAAAAAGAAGAGATGTTTTTTCGGTTTTGGACACTGAAAGAGAGCTTTATCAAAGCGATTGGAAAGGGATTATCTTTTCCCTTACAGGAAATTTCCTTTCAGCTTCCAGAAGAATATGAAGGAGAAATTAAAGCGAATCAAAAGGGTTATATTTTTTATCAAAGACAAATAAATTCTCAATTTATTCTATCTATTTGTTTCAAAGAAAGAGAAATGCCAGATAGTCTTAAAATTTTTCAAAATGTTCCTGTTTCAACATTTTTTAATAGTTTTATCACAAATTAAACACAAATTTTCTTTATACTGATCGCATAAACAGAAAGAGAAAAGAACAAAGAGATCAGATAGAAAGGGGTTCTTAAACATGTATGGAGAAAATGACTATGAAAATGGTGAAAATAGAAATACATCAAATATTGAAAGGGAAGAACAGAATATAAATGAAACAATAGAACATGATAAACAAAATAATTTAAACGAAATGGATTCAGAACAGCCAAAACAAGAGGATACTACTTATAGAAATGTTTTTTATCAAGATGATTTTAGCTCTACTTCCGATTCTAATACACAGACAGAACAGCAAGAAGAACAAAAACAAGAGCAGCAAAATTATTATAATTATTATAATCCTTATACAGAAAATTCCGCTTATCATTCGACAATAGAATTAGATGAAAAAAAGAAAACAGGAATATGGAAGAAGGGGATGCTTTTCATCGCAAAAGCGGCGATCTTTGGAGTGATAGCTGGAGGAGTATTTTTTGGTGTAAATTATGGAATACAGAAATTTGCGCCAATCAAAGAGGAAGACAGCAATGTAAAATTACCAGTGACAGTGACTGCTTCTTCAGGAACAAATTCTTCTGGTGCTACCATGGTATTAGATGTTTCTGATATAGTGGAGGAAGTGATGCCTTCTGTTGTATCTGTTGTGAGCCGAGTGAGCAGTGAAGTGACATATGGACCATTTACTTTAGGAAAACAAGAATATGATTCGAGTGGTTCAGGAATTATCGTAGGGCAAAGTGATACAGAACTTCTCATTGTAACAAACAATCATGTCATTGAGGGAGCAGAAACAGTGACAGTGACATTTTCAGATGCGACACCAGAAGATTCTTCCGATGATATTTCCGTAGATGGTTTAGTAAAAGGTGCTAGACCAGATAATGACCTAGCGGTTATCGCTGTTCCATTAGAATACATTCCAGAGGAAGTGTTATCTTATATTAAGATCGCCTCATTAGGAAACTCTGATGAATTGAAAGTAGGAGAAGGAACAATTGCGATTGGAAATGCGTTAGGATATGGTCAATCTGTGACAACTGGATGTGTGAGCGCTTTAAACCGTCAAGTGACGATTGAAAATTTAACTTTAAATATGATACAAACAGATGCAGCTATCAATTCTGGAAATAGTGGCGGAGCTCTTTTAAATATGAAGGGTGAAGTGATCGGAATCAATTCTGCAAAAGCCTTAAAAAACGGAGTAGAAGGCATGGGATATGCAATTCCTATTAGTTCTGTTATGGATATTTTAAATGAATTGATGAATCGTAAGACTAGGACTCTTGTAGAAGAAGGAGAAAGAGGATATCTCGGAATTCGTGGTGTGAATATTGATGTTTCTTATTCTAACAGTTATGGAACTCCTGTCGGAATCAGTGTTCAGCAAGTTTTAGAAGGAAGTGCAGCAGAAAAAGCAGGTATTAAGAAATATGACATCATCACAAAATTTGATGGTCAAACCATAACAAGTATGTCAGATTTACAAGATTTACTACAATATTATAGAGCAGGAGAAACAGTGACTATAATTGTAGAATATATGGAAAACCATGAATATGTGGAAAGAGAATTAGAAATTACATTAGGAAAGGCAGAACAATAGAAAAGTATAAAATATAGAATTTACAGGGGGTTGTCACAAAATAAAAGTTTTTACTAGATATGGATATGAAACTTCTATTATATCTACAATATCTAGTATTTAACATTCATTTTGCGACAGCCTCCTGTAAATTTTTTTATGCAGAAATAAAAGATACGGTTTGTATAATTTTTAGAAGTTGTTTAGAAATTATTCACTTGTACTAAATAGCGTTGTGCCTTATAATAAAGAAAGAAAATGGAATTTATATAGTAGGATAGGAGAGAAAAGTATGTTAGAAAAAGATGATGAATATAGAGATACAGAAGATAGAGAAGAGATAGAAAAGAAAAAAGAGGAAAAACAAACAGAAACTATGGAAAAGAATAAAAAAGTATCTTCTGAAACAAAGAGTGATGAATATGAGAAAATCTGTTATATGTGCCACAGACCTGAAAGCAAGGCTGGAAAAATGATATCTATGCCGGGGAATATTTGTATTTGTTCAGATTGTATGCAAAAGACATTTGATTCTTTACAGAACAATACAGGAATGCAGTATAGTGATTTAATGAAACTTTCTAATATGAATTTTGTTAATTTATCTAATTTACACGAGGAGATTCCATCCAGACAGAAGATAAAAAAGAAAAAACCAAAAGAAGAAAAAGAAAAGAAACCGAGTTTTGATATAAAATCAATTCCAGCACCCCATAAGATAAAAGAAAAATTAGATGATTATGTGGTAGGACAAGAACATGCGAAAAAAGTGATTTCAGTTGCAGTATATAATCATTATAAAAGAGTTGCAAATGCTGATAAAAATGAAGTGGAAATTGAAAAGTCAAATATGCTCATGATTGGACCTACAGGAAGTGGAAAGACATATTTAGTGAAAACACTGGCAAAACTTTTAGATGTTCCTTTAGCGATTACAGATGCCACTTCTTTGACAGAAGCAGGATATATCGGAGATGATATTGAAAGCGTTGTTTCTAAATTATTAGCGGCAGCGGATAATGATGTGGAGAAGGCAGAGAGAGGAATTATTTTTATCGATGAAATTGATAAGATCGCCAAAAAGAAGAACACTCATAATCGAGATGTGAGTGGGGAATCTGTACAGCAAGGGATGCTTAAGTTATTAGAGGGATCGGATGTAGAAGTGCCTGTAGGAGCGAATAGTAAAAATGCGATGGTTCCTTTAGTTACAGTAAATACTTCAAATATTTTATTTATTTGTGGCGGAGCATTTCCAGATTTAGAGGAGATTATTAAAGAGAGATTAACGAAACAGTCTTTGATGGGATTTCGAGGCGAATTAAAAGATAAATATGATAAAGACAAGAATTTGATTCAGAAAGTTATCATAGAAGATCTGAGAAATTTCGGGATGATTCCAGAGTTTTTAGGTCGTTTGCCGATTATTTATACTTTAGATGCTTTAGATAAGGACATGTTGATTCGAGTATTAAAAGAGCCTAAAAATGCTATTTTAAAGCAATATGAAAAGTTGTTGGCAATGGATGAAGTGCAGCTTAAATTCGATGAAGGTGCGTTAGAGGCGATAGCGGAGAAGGCGTTAAAGAAAGATACAGGAGCGAGAGCATTAAGAGCTATTATTGAGGAATTCATGTTGGATATCATGTATGAAATTCCAAAAGATGATAATATTGGTAGAGTGACGGTGACAAGAGAATATATTGAAAATACCGGCGGACCTATTATTGAAATGAGGGGAATGTTTACCATAGAGCAAAAACAGGTGCAGGGATGATAGGGATATTGTATTATAAAGATAAGACAGGGAAAGAGAAATCCGTGTCTTATTTTTATGGCTTTTAAAATTTATTTGGGAGATGTTGAGGAGAAGGTTTTTGTATGTTTCCGCACAGGCAACCCCCTATTCCAACGAAGCCGCGCTCCCGCTCCGT
>CAJUHN010000161.1 GCA_910585935.1 uncultured Lachnospiraceae bacterium
TCCCGCTTCTTGCGGGTTTGCTCATTAAGTGCCGACGTCTTCCAAGGGACTTCTTATGGAATACTTCCTTGCCTCCGCTAGTTAGTTGATAGTTCTACTTTTTGAAAAGTGAATGTTATGATGATTTATGAAATCTCAGAGGGAAGATATGTAAAGATAATTTTAGAAAAAGTCAGTATTGATACAGATTTTAGAGTTTTATAATTATCTAATAATAAAAAAGTGAAGAGTTGGTGTTTGTGCTGTTTCGCTGAATCTATCATATATATGATTAAAAAATATAAAACAGCACAGAAAAGAGGTTAAAAATGAGTGAAAATTGTATTTTTTGTAAAATTGCCAATGGAGAAGTGCCATCAAAAACTATTTATGAAGATGAAGATTTCCGAGTGATTTTAGATATTGAACCTGCTTCTAAAGGACATGCTTTGATTCTGCCTAAAAAACATTATACCAATATCTATGAATTAGAAGAAGAAACAGCTTCTAAGGTATTTGTATTAACAAAGAAAATGGCAGAGAAAATAACAAAAGCATTAAAATGTGATGGTTTTAATATTTTACAAAATAATGGAGAGGTAGCTGGACAGAGTGTATTTCATTTCCATATCCATTTAATTCCTCGTTATAAAGATGATGAAGTCGGTCTAAATATGGAAAGTAAAGAGAGTCCGAATTATGATTTAGAAGAAGTAAAAGAAGCTATAAAAAACATTTCTATATGTTAACATATTATATTATAAAAAGCAGTTACTTAACTGAATAATTTTATTTTAGTGTGCAGATGGGAATCAAATAATATAATTCTTATCTGCACGCCTATATCTTTACTAGAAATCAAATAATTAATATTTTTTTCAAGAATATAATCTTTTTTCTTAAAGTCTAATCTTTTTTCCTAGAAACTCAGAATTTAGTCTTTTTTTCCTTTAGAATATTGCTGTATTAAATCACAAATCATACTCACTGCATCAGATTGTGTACTTTTTTCCATAGCAGCAATATAAGTATTTTTATTCTGATAGACCCCTTCTATCGCTTCCCATAAAACTTTTCCTGTCAGAGCCTCTTCTTCAATAACTTTGCTAAATCCCTGTTTTTCATAAGAAGCAGCATTTAAAATCTGGTCGCCTCGGCTGGCAGCCTTTGACAAAGGAATCAAAATATTAGGCTTTCGCAGAGATAAAATTTCACAAATAGCATTAGCACCTGCTCTAGAGATAATAATATCCGCGGCAGCAAATACATCTTTTAATTCATTTTTCACATATTCAAATTGTGAATAACCCTTTGTGTTATTAAAAGAATTATCCACATTACCCTTACCACAAATATGAATAACCTGATATTTTTTTAAAATCTGCGGTAAAATAGATCTGACAGCCTGATTAATAACAGCAGAACCCTGACTGCCGCCAATAATTAAAATAACAGGCTTTTCAGAAGATAGATTCGCGAATTGCTGCCCTATATTCCGATTCCCTTTATGCAATTCTGCACGAATAGGTGATCCTGTTAAAACAGCTTTGCCTTCTGGAAGAAGTTTTACTGTTTCAGGAAAATTACAACAGATCTTAGTTGCCATAGGCAGAGATAATTTATTTGCCAATCCGGGAGTCATATCTGATTCATGTATAATAACTGGTATTTTATAATGCTTTGCCGCAAATACTACAGGGACAGAAACAAATCCTCCTTTCGAGAATAAGATATCAGGCTTTATTTGTTTTATCAGTTTTTTAGCTTCAGAAAATCCCTTTAGAACTCGAAAGGGATCAGTAAAATTCTTTATATCTAAGTATCGTCTGAGTTTTCCAGAAGAAATTCCATAATATGGAATATTTTGTTCTTCTATTAACTTTTTTTCAATTCCTTCATAAGAACCAATGTAAAAAATATCATACCCAGCTTTTTTTAAAGAAGGGAGCAGAGCAATATTTGGAGTTACATGTCCTGCTGTTCCCCCACCAGTTAATATAATTTTTTTCATATTTCAATCCTTTATTGTTTTAAATACTGTTTTAAAGCAGAAGCTAACTGATCTGGACATGAAGTGCCTCGGTTTCCACACTGTATCCCTTCCAAACGCTTAATCGCTTCATTAACATCCATACCCTGCACTAATTTAGATACTCCTTGAGTATTTCCGGCACATCCGCCAACAAATTCTACTGCTTTAATAATGTTATTTTCTACCTCAAAATTAATTTCTTTAGAACAAGTTCCTTTTGTTTTATAATTCATAATATGTTCTCTCCTTTTTTATAATTTATGTAAACTATTTTAATATCATACCAAATTATCCTCTCGAATTATGCTATCCCCTATTTTATCATAAAGACCATATTGTGTCTATAAGGAAGAAAAGGGATTTTTTTAGTAAGATATGCAAAAAACAAAAAAATGATTCAACAGTTCTGTTATGACTGGAGGTTCGCACGGCAAGCACCTATTCCAACGAAGCCGCGCTCCCGCTCCGTTCCAGACGTAGCGGTACTAAATTCGCAGCCCCCTAACGGGAACTGCTTATTAAGTACCAACGTCTTCCAAGGGGCTTCTTTTGGAATAGGTGCTTGCCTTAGCTAATTTGTCGGCTTTTCTACAATAAAAAGCTGTATTTTCACAAAAAAGAAGAAATTTAGATTTTTGTTTTTTCAAACGAACAAACAATAGTTATAGCTTAATAATAATAAAAACAGTCATCATGGTCTTTCATAAACTCGCCTATACTACAAACTAGCAAAAGAGGGGAACAATTCCAAAAGAAACCCCTTGGAAGACGTTGGCACTTAATGAGCAGTCCTGTAAAGGGCTGCGAATTTAGTGTCCACTACGTCTGGAACGGAGCGAGAGCGCGGTTTCGTTGGAATGTTCCCCTCTTGCGCGACCCCTGCGAATTTATGTTTCCCCTTTCGACTATAATATTATAACATCGTGATTTCCTAGAAAATAAATGGAAGAAAAACAAAAAATCTGTTATACTGATAGAGAATCATAGATTCACTTATGAGTTTGTGTAAGCGCTGTATTCACAACTCTGTGATTATCTATAATATACTAAACTCAGCGCAGAAATGAGGAGAAAATGATAGGAATTATTGGAGCAATGGAAGAAGAAGTGAGTGGATTAAAGGAGAAGATGAAAACAGAAAAGACCTTAAAGAGAGCCTCTATGGAATTTTGTCAAGGCACTTTAGATAATAAAGAGGTGGTAGTAGTCCGCTGTGGAATAGGGAAAGTGAATGCAGCTATTTGTACTCAGATTTTAGTAGATGAGTTTAAAGTAAATGCCATTATTAATACAGGAATCGCAGGTTCTCTAAAAAATGAAATTAATATTGGGGATATTGTCTTATCCTCTGATACATTACAACATGATATGGATGCTACGGGATTTGGATATGAATATGGAGTTATTCCCAGAATGGAAACTTCTTGTTTTGAAGCGGATAAAAATTTAGTGAACCTCGCAAAAGAATGTTGTGAGAGAGTGAATCCAGATATTTCTGTTTTTGTAGGAAGAGTTGTGAGTGGGGATCAATTCATCTCTGACAGAGAAAAAAAGAATTGGATTGTGGAGCATTTTAAAGGTTATTGTACGGAGATGGAAGGGGCTGCTATCGCACAGACAGCATACTTAAATCAAGTTCCATTTTTGATCGTGAGAGCGATTTCTGATAAAGCAGACGACAGTGCTCATATGGATTATGCAGAATTTGAAAAGAAAGCGATCTTACACTCTGTGAATTTAATGACTGAAATTGTTAAAAAATGGTAGAATTTGTCGGTCAAAAAGTCCCTCTCTTCTCTTTTCAAATGAAAAAAAATAAGATATAATATATGTAAATATTTGGAAAAAGGAAGAGAGGGGTTTTGACATGATATTGGACGTATTAAACCAGTACTGGATTGTTTATGGGATGTTGGGGATTTTTGGAATCGGTGTATTGAGCCGGTTATGGCTTAATCACATTTATAAAAGTCTTTTAAAGGACACTCGTAACACAGAAACGCCCAGAAAAAAATTTTTAAAAAAACTAAAGAAACAATATGAGAGCTACAGTCAGATGGAAAAAGGACTTCAGGATACAGAAGCATTTATGAAGAAAAACTTGTATAGTCAAAAGTTTTTGGGAATGACCATTGATGGGATAAAACGAATATCTGGACAAGCTCTTTTTTTGTGCTTGTTATTGGGACTTGTGGCAGGAATCGTCGGATATCGTGTGAAAGCTTCAGAAGAAGTCATTGGCATACACATAGGGGCAGGAATTAGTTGTGCCGTAGTTTTATTAGATGTGATGTGGCTTTTTAATGCTAAGAGGAAGCAGGAAATATTGGAAATAGGACTTTTTGATTATATAGAAAATTATTTGGTAAATGCAAAATCAGAGGGAAAGGAAGAAACTGTATTAGAAAAACAGCAGATACTCAAGAAAAAGGTGAAAGGCACTCCACCTCGTGCTGTAGATGCGGATATACAGGATTTAAAAAGGACACTACAACATTCCAGACAGGCTGTAGCGACGAAAGAGTATGTTCCAACAAAAGAAGATGGAAAAGTAGTAGAAGAAATTATTCATGAGTTTTTAGGTTAAATGCTTGCTATTATGAGAAGGATTAGCTATAATAAGAGGTATGAGAATAAACTACCGAAAAAGGAGTGTCAAAAATGGAAAAAGTGAGATTTGATTATGCAAAAGCTGGGAATGTAATAGCTCCACATGAAATGGAAAATATGGAGAAGATCGCAGAGGCTGCGAGAGAAGTATTAGTTTCTAAGTCTGGAGCAGGAAATGATTTTCTTGGCTGGATTGATTTGCCGGTGAATTATGACAAAGAAGAGTTTGCTAGGATTAAGAAAGCAGCAGAGAAGATTCAAGGGGATTCAGATGTATTATTGGTGATCGGAATTGGCGGTTCTTATTTGGGAGCACGTGCAGCGATTGAATTTTTAAGACATAGTTTTTATAATATTGTATCAAAGGAAGTCAGAAAGACTCCAGAAATTTATTATGTAGGAAATAGTATCAGCAGCACTTATATCACTCATTTAAAAGATGTGCTTAAGGATAAAGATTTTTCTATTAATATTATTTCAAAGTCAGGAACTACAACAGAACCTGCAATCGCATTTCGTGTATTTAAGAAAATGCTTGAAGAAAAGTATGGAAAGGCAGAAGCTGCTAAGAGAATTTATGCTACGACAGATAAAGCAAAAGGAGCTTTGAAAAATCTGGCGACAGAAGAAGGTTATGAGAGCTTTGTTGTTCCAGATGATGTGGGAGGACGTTTTTCTGTATTGACAGCAGTTGGATTGCTTCCAATCGCAGTGAGCGGTGCGAATATTGATGAGTTGATGGCAGGAGCTGCTTCAGGAAGAAAGAGAGCGTTAGAGAATTCCTTTGCTGATAATGATGCTATGCAATATGCAGCTGTTCGGAATATTTTATTGAGAAAAGGAAAAGAAGTGGAAATTGTTGCCAATTATGAGCCAACACTTCACTATATTTCGGAATGGTGGAAACAGCTCTATGGTGAGAGTGAAGGAAAAGATCAAAGGGGTATTTTACCAGCAGCCGTGGATTTGACTACAGACCTTCATTCTATGGGACAGTTTATTCAAGATGGCGCTAGAATCATGTTTGAAACAGTATTAAATGTAGAAAAGTCACAATGTGAAGTGATTTTAGAGGAAGAACCTGTGGATTTAGATGGTTTGAATTATCTAGCTGGAAAGAGCGTAGATTTTATCAATAAATGTGCGATGAATGGAACAATTTTAGCGCATACAGATGGACAAGTTCCAAATTTAATGGTGCATATTCCAGAGCAAAATGAATTTTATTTAGGAGAATTATTTTATTTCTTTGAATTCGCTTGTGGTGTGAGTGGATATATTTTAGGAATTAATCCATTTAATCAGCCGGGAGTAGAAAGCTATAAGAAAAATATGTTTGCATTGCTGGGAAAACCGGGATATGAAGAGCAGAGAGAAGAATTATTAAAGAGATTATAGAAAATAGAAATAGACAAAATGTTGCCTTATTCAGTATAGAGAAATATGTAAGGCAACATTTTGTCTATCTGTAGTTTAACATAATAAATAATTAAGGAGGTTCGTATGAAGTTTTTTGTAGATACTGCTAATGTAGATGATATTAAAAAGGCAAATGATATGGGAATTATCTGTGGAGTGACTACGAATCCTTCTTTAATCGCAAAGGAAGGAAGAGATTTCAAACAAGTGATTGCGGAAATTGCAGCTATTGTGAATGGACCTATCAGCGGAGAGGTGAAGGCTACTACTGTGGATTGTGAAAATATGATAGCAGAGGGTAGAGAAATCGCTAAAATTCATCCTAATATGGTGGTGAAAATTCCTATGACAGCAGAAGGATTAAAGGCTACAAAGATGTTGGCGGCAGAAGGGATTAAAGTGAATATGACATTGATCTTTTCTCCGAATCAGGCGTTATTGGCGGCTAGAGCAGGGGCAGCTTATGTTTCACCATTTCTAGGGAGATTAGATGATATTTCAACTTCGGGAATAGAACTGGTAAAGACAACAGCGAAAATCTTTGCGATACATAAGATAGAAACAGAAATCATTGCAGCAAGTGTTAGACATCCTGTTCATGTGATAGAGTGTGCATTGGCAGGAGTAGATATTGCTACTGTGCCCTATAAAGTATTAGAACAGATGATAAAACATCCATTGACAGATCAGGGCATTGAAAAATTTCAAAAAGATTATAGAGAGGTATTTGGAGAATAAGTATGAAAAATAAGCTTCCTAGTATAGCTATAGTATATTATTGGGTGGGAAATGTCATTATGGCTTGTTCTATTTTTGCTATTGTGATATTATTAGCGATGAAAGTCATTATGAAAGAAATGATTTATATTTCAGATATTTTGATTCTAATTGGATTTGCACTGATTGGCTATGCCATGAGAAAGGTGAATCAAAATAAAGTTGAGCAGGAGGATAAGAAAAATGAGTAATATTGATAACATGTCAGTAAATGCGATTCGCATTTTATCTGCAGATGCTGTGCAAAAGGCTAATTCTGGTCATCCAGGTCTTCCATTAGGATGTGCGCCTATGGCATATGAATTATGGGCAAAACATTTAAAACATAATCCACAAAATCCAAAATGGGTAAATCGTGATAGGTTTATTTTATCAGGAGGTCATGGTTCTTCTCTATTATACTCTCTATTACATTTATTTGGGTACGGCGATCTGTCAGTGGAAGATTTAAAGCAATTTAGACAGTTAGATTCTCTCACTCCCGGTCATCCAGAATATGGTCATACTATAGGAGTAGAAGCGACTACAGGACCTCTTGGTGCTGGTATGGGAATGGCGGTTGGAGTAGCGATAGCAGAGGCTCATATGGCAGCTATTTTTAACAAAGAGGGGTATCCGCTGATCGATCATTATACTTATGCACTTGGTGGAGATGGATGTATGATGGAAGGAATTGCTTCAGAAGCTTTTTCTTTAGCAGGTACATTGGGATTAGGAAAATTAATTGTTTTATATGATTCTAATCAGATTTCTATTGAAGGAGATACAGATATCACATTTACAGAAGATGTGCAGAAACGTATGGAAGCATTTGGTTTTCAGACGTTATTAGTAGAAGATGGAAATGATTTAGAAACGATTGGAAAAGCGATTGAAGAGGCAAAGGCAGAAAAGAGTAAACCATCTTTTATTACAATTAAGACACAGATCGGTTATGGCTGTCCTGCAAAGCAGGGAAAAGCGAGTGCTCATGGAGAACCCCTTGGAATAGAAAATGTGAAGGCGTTGAGGGAAACATTGGGTTGGCCGTATGAAGAGGCATTTTATGTGCCAGATGAAGTTTATGAACATTTTCACAAGATTTCAGAAGAGAATAATAAAAAAGAAGATGAATGGTTTCATAATTTTGCAGAATATTGTATTCAGTATCCAGATATGTTAGAACTTTGGAATCGATATTTCCAAAAAGATTTTGGAGAGAAAGTGATAGATCATGAGGAATTTTGGCACTATGAAAATAAAGATGATTCCACTAGAAATATTTCAGGAAAGATATTAAATAAAATAAAAGAACTTGTGCCGAATTTAATAGGAGGTGCTGCTGATTTAGCTCCGTCTACTAAAACTTATATGTCAGATATGGGAGATTTCTCAAAGGAAAATTATGAAGGGAGAAATTTACATTTTGGTGTGAGAGAGTTGGCGATGACTGCAATCGGAAATGGGATTATGCTGCATGGAGAATTGCGGGCATTTGTATCTACTTTTTTTGTATTCAGTGATTATACAAAACCTATGGCAAGGCTTTCTGCATTGATGAAAGTGCCGTTAACTTTTGTGTTCACACATGATAGTATTGGAGTAGGGGAAGATGGACCTACACATGAACCGATTGAGCAGTTAGCGATGCTTCGCTCTATTCCAAATTTTCATGTATTCCGCCCAGCAGATGCGACAGAAACAGCAGCAGCGTGGTATAGTGCGCTCACTTCGGAAGAAACACCGACAGCATTGGTGCTCACTAGGCAGAATCTGCCACAGTTAGAGGGAAGTAGTAAAGAGGCTTTGAAGGGGGCGTATATACTTGAGGATTCTGAAAAGGAAGTGCCAGATGCGATTTTGATTGCGAGTGGTTCGGAAGTGTGTTTAGCAGTGGAAGCGAAAGAGATTCTTGCAAAAGAAGGGCTGGACGTGCGTGTGGTGAGTATGCCATGTATGGATGTTTTTGAAGAGCAGACAAAAGAATATAAAGAAAGTGTTCTGCCTAAAAATGTGCGTAAGCGTGTTGCGATTGAGGCGTTGAGTGATTTTGGATGGGGAAAATATGTAGGATTAGATGGTGCATATGTGACAATGACAGGATTTGGGGCGAGCGCGCCAGCAAAAGAGTTGTTTGAAAAGTTTGGATTTACGGTGGAAAATATTGTGAATACAGTGAAGGGGCTGTAGAAGGTAGAGGGAATGGATTAGAGGGGAGCTAGGGGAGAGGATGTTTTGAAAGGGTCGCACACAGGAACTATTCCAACGAAGCCGCGCTTTCGCTCCGTCTGGAACGG
>CAJUHN010000162.1 GCA_910585935.1 uncultured Lachnospiraceae bacterium
CCTGATAAGGGTTGCGAATTTAGTACCATTACGTCTGGAACGGAGCGAAAGCGCGACTTCGTTGGAACATTTCTTGCCGGAGCGACCCTTTGGTCAAAAGTTTTTTTGAGGTTGTGTATATAAATGTATTTTTTCCACTGGCGTGAAACAATTCATTCCGCAATATAATATTGAGTATTATTTAGTTAAAATATGTGGGTTGAAAAAGCGTAAGAGTGTTTTTCACTACTGCGGTTGAATTGAAAAATATAGAGAAAAAAGGAGTTGGACATCATGCGTTATATTATAACAGGTCGTAATATCGAAGTTACAGAAGGGCTGAAATCTGCAGTACATGAGAAGATTGGAAAGCTGGAAAAATTTTTTACTGCGGATACAGAGGTACATGTGACCTTAAGTGTAGAAAAAGATAGACAGAAAATTGAAGTGACAATTCCAGTGAAAGGGAATATTATTCGGGCAGAACAGACAAGCAGTGATATGTATGTATCTATTGATTTAGTAGAAGAGATCATTGAAAGACAATTAAAAAAGTATAAGAATAAGATTATAGATAGAAAGCAAAGCGGCGGAGATTTTTTCAAACAGGAATTTATAGAAAAAGAATATGAAGAAGATGATAGTATTAAAATCGTTCGGACAAAACACTATGATGTTAAGCCGATGGATCCAGAAGAAGCTTGTGTACAAATGGAATTATTGGGACATAACTTTTTCGTATTCTGTAATTCAGAAACAAATCAGATCAATGTCGTTTATAAGAGAAAAGGCAATACTTATGGCATTATTGAGCCAGAAAACTAAGAGAAAAAATTTTATGATGGGCAGTCAAATCTGACTGCTCATATTTTTTTCTCTGTGTATTAGAAAAATTTTTTTGTTATAAAATTTATAATAGAAAGAAATAATTTAATCATTTTGTATTACAAAACAATGTTTAAAATTTTAGTGGAAATCTGAGAGATATGTGTTCTGATGACAAAATACTAATAGGCATAGTGGATAGGAAAATAAAAAGAGTTGAATTTAAAAGTAGATAGTGTTACAATGTCACTAGCTGTTTAAAAAAATAATAGAGTAACTTAGGAAAAACAGATTAAAATAATATAGGAGTGTAAAAATGAATATAGTTGAGAAGCTATTTGGTACTCATAGCGAAAGAGAACTAAAATTGATTGAACCTATTGTAAAAAAGATTGAGGATTTCCGACCTGCGATGTTAGAGTTATCTGATGAAGGATTGAGGGAAAAAACAGCAGAATTTAAAAAGCGTTTAAGCGGGGGAGAAACTTTAGATGATATTTTACCAGAAGCATATGCTGTAGTGAGAGAAGCTACTAGAAGGGTGATTAACCAAGAACATTATCGTGTTCAATTAATTGGTGGCATTATTTTACATCAAGGTCGTATTTCAGAGATGCGTACAGGTGAAGGTAAAACACAGACTTGTTTGTTACCAGCTTATTTAAACGCATTAGAAGGAAAAGGAGTTCATGTTGTAACTGTAAATGAATATTTAGCGAAGCGTGATGCAGAGTGGATGGGACAGATTCACCGCTTTTTAGGGTTGACTGTTGGCGTTATCTTAAACAGCATGAACAATGACCAAAGAAGAGAGGCTTATAATTGTGATATCACCTATGTCACGAATAATGAATTAGGTTTTGACTATTTAAGAGATAATATGGTCATTTATAAAGAACAACTGGTGCAGAGAGATTTGCATTATGCAATTATTGACGAAGTTGACTCCGTTTTGATTGATGAGGCTAGAACGCCTTTAATTATTTCTGGTCAGAGCGGAAAGTCTACCAAATTGTATGAAGCTTGTGATATATTAGCAAGACAGCTCATCAAAGGAAAAGGGACAGAACTCACTAAGATGGCTGCTATTATGGGAGAAGAATTAGAAGAAGAGGGAGATTTTATTGTCAATGAGAAAGATAAAAATGTAGTTCTTACCGCAGAAGGTGTAGAAAAAGTCGAAAATTTCTTTCATATTGAAAATTTAGCAGATCCAGAAAACTTAGAGATTCAACATAATATTATTTTAGCATTACGAGCACATCATTTAATGACTAGAGATAAAGATTATGTGGTAAAAGATGATGAAGTTTTAATTGTAGATGAATTTACAGGTCGTATTATGCCCGGACGTCGGTATTCAGACGGTCTGCATCAGGCGATTGAAGCAAAGGAAAGAGTGAAAGTAAAAAGAGAGAGTAAAACACTCGCTACTATCACGTTCCAGAACTTTTTCAATAAATATACGAAAAAGTCAGGAATGACAGGTACAGCTCTCACAGAAGAAAAAGAATTTAGAGATATCTATGGTATGGATGTAATTGAGATTCCCACAAACCGTCCTGTCATCCGTATTGACCATCAAGATGTTGTCTATAAGACCAAAAAAGAAAAATTTCATGCGATTGTAGAAGCTGTAAAAGAAGCACATGAAAAAGGACAACCTGTATTGGTTGGTACTATTACTATTGAAACATCTGAACTTTTAAGCAAGATGTTAAAGAAACAAGGAATCCCTCACAAGGTATTAAATGCCAAATATCATGAATTAGAGGCGGAGATTGTAGCAGATGCAGGTCTTCACGGAGCAGTTACTATTGCCACAAATATGGCAGGTCGTGGTACAGATATCAAATTAGACGAAAAGTCCAGAGAAGCAGGCGGACTTATGATAATCGGTACAGAGCGTCATGAAGCTAGACGTATTGATAATCAGTTGAGAGGACGTTCCGGACGTCAAGGAGATCTGGGAGAATCTAGATTTTATATTTCCTTGGAAGATGATATTATGCGTTTATTTGGTTCAGAACGACTGATGACCATCTTTAATGCGCTAGGTGTTCCAGAGAATGAGCAGATAGAGCATAAAATGCTATCAAATGCGATTGAAAAGGCACAAAAGAAAATAGAAGGTAATAACTATGGAATTCGTAAAAACTTGTTAGAATATGACCAAGTGATGAATGAACAGCGTGAAATCATCTATGCAGAAAGACGACGTGTATTAGATGGAGAGAGTATGAGAGATGTGATCTATAAGATGATTACAGAAACCGTGGAGAATTGTGTGGACACTTGTATTTCAGATGATCAGTCACCAGAAGAATGGGATTTAGGAGAATTAGATACTCTATTAGTTCCTATCATTCCTGTTTCACCTATCACAAAAGAGAGAGTAGAGGGAATGAAAAAAGCGGAATTAAAACAGGCACTGAAAGAGGAAAGTGTGAAACTCTATGAAGCAAAAGAAGCAGAGTTTCCAGAGCCAGAACAGATCCGTGAATTAGAAAGAGTTATTTTATTGAGAGTTATTGACCAAAAATGGATGGATCATATTGATGATATGGATCAATTAAGACAGGGTATTGGCTTACAGGCATATGGACAGAGAGATCCATTAGTAGAATATAAAATGAGCGGCTATGATATGTTTGACGCTATGACTGCTAATATTAGAGAAGATACCATAAAACTTTTAATGCATGTCCGTATGGAACAAAAAGTGGAAAGAGCACAAGTGGCAAAGGTGACAGGAACGAATAAAGATGATACTGCTATAAAAGCTCCTGTGAGAAGAGAGGAAAAGAAAGTCTATCCAAATGATCCTTGTCCTTGTGGAAGTGGTAAAAAATATAAGCAATGTTGTGGCAGAGGCTTAGTATAGAAATAATATAAATGAAATATAAGAAAGAAGGTGCGGTAATGGTTGAATTAGACCAATTTAAGTATACATTAAATACTTATAAAACACCATTAACGGAAGTGAGGGATTCACTTTGACTTGGATAACAAGAAAAAGCGAATTGCAGAATTAGAGAGAAATATGGAAGAACCCAATTTTTGGGAAAATACAGAAAATGCCCAAACAGTGATGAAGGAATTAAAAGGATTAAAAGACGTATTAGAAGGATTTCAGGCTTTAGAAACGCAGTATGAAGATATAGAAACTCTCTTAGAGATGGGATATGAGGAAAATGATCCTGCTTTAATTCCTGAAATAGAAGAAGAAATGCGAGTATTTATTGAAAAACTGGATTCCCTTAAAATTTCAACATTACTCAATGGGGAATATGACAAGGATAATGCGATTTTAACTCTACATGCGGGAGCAGGAGGAACAGAATCTTGTGACTGGACAAGTATGTTATATCGTATGTATACCCGTTGGGCAGAAAAAAGAGGTTTCTCCGTAGAAGTCCTAGACTATCTAGATGGAGAAGAAGCCGGGATCAAATCTGTTACAATTCAAATAAATGGAGAAAATGCTTATGGTTATTTAAAATCAGAAAAAGGTGTACATCGCTTAGTGCGAATCTCTCCATTCAATGCTAACGGAAAAAGGCAGACATCATTTGCTTCTTGTGATGTGATGCCAGATATAGAAGAGAATTTAGATATTGAAATCAATGAAGAAGACTTAAAAATCGATACCTATCATTCTAGTGGAGCAGGTGGACAGCATATTAATAAAACATCTTCTGCTATTCGTATCACCCATATTCCGACTAATATTGTAGTACAATGTCAAAATGAACGCTCTCAATTTCAGAATAAAGAAAAAGCGATGCAAATGCTGAAAGCGAGGTTATATTTATTAAAACAGCAGGAAAATGCAGAGAAGCTTTCTGGAATCCGAGGAGATATTACAGAAATCGGCTGGGGAAATCAAATACGTTCTTATGTGATGCAGCCATATACTATGGTGAAAGATCATAGAACCAATGAGGAAATAGGAAATGTATCAGCGATTTTAGACGGAGAAATTGATAAATTTATCAACGCTTATCTGAAATGGTATAGCTTAAATGGTAAGTAAATAAAAAAGAAGGGAGAGAGAATATGGGAGATGAAAAATTAGTTATCTTTAGGTTAGGAAATGAATGGTATGGTGTAGATATTGCTATCGTGGAAGGAATTGAGAAAATGCTGCCTATTGTGAGAATTCCAAATAGTGTTGCACATATTCAAGGAGTGATAAACTTAAGAGGAAATATTATTCCTGTGTATAGTCTGCGCAATCGTTTTGGTCTTCCTGATGCACAAATAACAGAAGATTCAAAATTTTTAATAACTTTGGTAGGAAGAACACAACTGGCTTTATTAGTAGATGGATTAGATGGTATTTATGATATTTCAGAAGAGCAATATCATGAAACTCCTATTATTGTAAAAACAGAAGAAACAGCATTTATTCGCAGTATTGCATTAGAAGGAAAACGGCTTGTTATGGCATTAGATACCAATTACCTGCTTTCTAGGCAGGAACAAGATGCTGTAAATAAAATAATAGAAGAACAGACTAAAAAGTAGTAGTTGATAAAAATGCTGTAAAGGGGTAAACACTTTTTACAGCGTTTTTTCTGTAAAAATGAAAAAGAAAGTGTTAGTTTCATGGTTTGTTCAAAGGTTCGCTACGGAAAGGAAGTATTTAGGCGAAACCGCGCTTTCGCTCCGTTCCAGACGTAGCGGTACTAAGCGCACAGCCCTTTTCGGGCTGTTTGCTAAGTGCCGACGTCTTCCAAGGGGTTTCTTTTGGAATACTTCCTTTCCTTTTGCTAGTTTATTGTCTATTCTGCAGATGAGTAGCTTTTTGAAGTTGTTATAAATATTTTATTTTATGGCGAGAGAAATAGTTTGATGGGCTAAGGTTTAGAGTGGATAAAGTGGTATAGATTAGGAACAGCAATTAAGAGGGGGGATCATATTTATAAATGGAGTGCAAAACCCACTATCTTTATATCTTTAGGTGGGGTGGTAGTTCAATAGAAAATGGTTGCAATAAGAGAATAATTATGATACTATCTCTCTATTAAAAACAAATGTATTTATAATACGAACAATTAGAAATGAGATTCTTCATCTATAAATTTTATGATGTATAAAAGTTCGTACAGAAATGAGGTGAATCATGTCAGAGAAATATTATGTAATTAAACAAAAAGCTGTTCCAGAAATATTACTTAAAGTAATAGAAGCCAAAAAACTTTTAGAATCAGAAAAAGTTACAACAGTACAAGAAGCGACAGAAATAGTTCATATTAGCCGGAGTTCTTTTTATAAATATAAAGATGATATTTTTCCGTTTCGTGATAATGCGAGGGGAAAAACGATTACCTTTGTTATGCAGGTAGATGATAAACCGGGTTTGTTATTTCAGATATTAGGATTAATTGCAGATTATCATGTCAATATTTTAACAATACATCAAACGATTCCTATTAATGGCATAGCATCTTTAACACTTAGTATCGCTGTTTTGCCTATATCTGGAAATTCGTCTGAAATGATGGAAAAAATAGAAACACAAGAGGGAGTACATTTTCTGAAAATATTGTCGGGAGAGTGATTCCAAAAGAAGCCCCTTGGAAGACGTTAGCACTTAATGAGCAGTTTCAAAAGAAGAGGAGATGTGAATTTAGTACTATTATGTGTGGAATGGAGTGAAAGAGAGGCTTTGTCTAAACATTCCCTGCAAAAGTGGAAACTTTAGCGATAAAAGTTTTATAGGAAAAAATAAAAGAAAGAAAGGAAATCTTATCATGGTAAATATAGCGATCTTAGGGTATGGTACAGTAGGTTCTGGTGTGGTGGAGGTGATTCAAACTAATTATGACAGTATTCAAAAGAAAGCTGGACAGGGAATCTGTATAAAATATATATTAGATTTAAGAGATTTTCCAAATGATCCCATGCAGGAGAAGATCGTGCATGATTATGATATTATTTTAAATGATAAAGAAATAAATATCATAGTGGAGGTGATGGGAGGCTTAGATCCAGCTTATCGCTTTGTAAAAGCAGCATTAGAACAAGGAAAAAGTGTAGTAACTTCTAATAAAGAATTAGTGGCGAAATATGGTTCTGAATTAATCGCACTGGCGAAGGCTAAGAATAGTAATTTCTTATTTGAAGCGAGTGTAGGGGGAGGAATTCCTATTATCCGCCCATTAAATCAATCTTTAACAGCAGATGAAATCTGTGAGATAATAGGAATATTAAATGGTACAACAAATTATATCTTAACAAAAATGAAACAGGATGGATCAGAATTCGCAGATGCGTTAAAAGAAGCACAAGAATTAGGGTTTGCGGAAAGAGATCCATCAGCGGATATTGAAGGATATGATGCTTGTCGGAAAATAGCCATTTTATCTTCTCTCGCGTATGGAGGACAGGTGGATTATGAAGATATTTATACAGAAGGGATCAGCCAGATTACAAGAAATGATATTTGGTTTACCCAAAAGTTTGGTTATGAGATTAAATTATTAGCGAGCAGCAAAAAAATAGATGGAAAAATATATGTCAGTGTAGCGCCTGCTCTGATAACAGAAAAAAATCCATTATATAGTGTTTTTGGTGTATTTAATGGGATTTTTGTAAAAGGAAATGTATTAGGTGATGTCATGTTTTATGGCAGTGGGGCTGGAAAACTGCCAACAGCGAGTGCCGTTGTTTCTGATATTGTAGACGAAATTAAACATTTGCATACTAATATTATGACCAGTTGGGCGAGCAAAAAGATAGAATTAGGAGAAATCAGCGAATCAAAAAAGAAATTTTTTGTCCGAATAGAAGGAAAGATAAAAGATAGATTAGAAGAAATAGAGAGAATTTTTGGAATAGTAAATGCGATAGAAATAGAAGAGATAGAGAATGAATTTGCATTTATTACACCAATTTTGACAGAAAAGGAATTTATACAAAAGAAAGAAAGACTGAGTGGAATATGTAACCGAATCCGAGTAGAAAGTGAATAAGAAGGAGGCAGTTATGCTTATTGTTAAGAAGTTCGGTGGAAGTTCTGTGGCAAATAGAGAAAGAATATTTTGTGTAGCGAAACGCTGCGCGGAAGATTATAAAAAAGGAAATGATATTGTGATTGTGCTTTCCGCTATGGGTGATACCACAGATGATTTAATGGAAGAGGCAAAAAGTATCAACGAAAAGGCATCTAAGAGGGAAATGGATATGTTATTAGCGATAGGGGAACAAAAGTCTGTAGCACTTATGGCGATGGCACTTCAATCTCTTGGTGTTCCTGCGATTTCTCTCAATGCTTTTCAAGTGATGATGCATACCACTTCTCGATATGGAAATGCACGTTTTAAAAACATTGATATAGAACGAATACAACATGAATTGGACAGTCACAAAATTGTGGTGGTGACAGGATTTCAAGGTGTGAATAAATATAATGATGTCACTACTTTAGGAAGGGGTGGCTCTGATACCACGGCTGTTGCATTAGCCGCTATATTAAATGCAGATGCTTGTGAAATTTATACGGATGTAGAAGGAGTATATACTGCTGACCCTAGAATAGAACCAAAAGCGAGAAAATTAAAAGAAATTACATATGATGAAATGTTAGATTTAGCTACATTAGGAGCGAAAGTGCTTCATAATCGCTCGGTAGAGATGGCAAAAAAATATGATGTGCCATTGATTGTGCGTTCTAGTTTAAAGAGTGTAGAAGGTACAACTGTTAAGGAGGAAGTCAAAGTGGAAAAAATGTTAATCAGTGGCGTCACTGCTGATAAAAATACAGCGAGAATATCTGTTTTGGGTGTGAAAGATAAACCGGGAGTAGAATTTAGAATTTTTAACTTGCTGGCAAAAAATAATATTAATATCGATACTATTTTACAATCTGTCAGTGAAGATGGAAGAAAAGATATTTCTTTTACAATAGCACAGGATGCGATGCGCGAAACATTAGAGGTATTAAATGAAGCGAAAGATAGTATTAATGTGCGAAAGATAGAATATGAAGAGAATGTGGCTAAAGTTTCTATTGTAGGTGCTGGCATGATAAGTAATCCGGGAGTTGCAGCTAAGATGTTTGAAGCCTTATATGATGAGGGAATTTCAATAAAGATGATTTCTACTTCTGAAATACGTGTGACAGTATTAGTGGAAGAAAAAGATGCAGATAAAGCGGTGAGGGCGATACATGCTGCATTTGCATTAGGAGAATAAAAGCGAAAACACTGTGACCAAAGGGTCGCTCCGGCGAGGAATATTCCAACGAAGCCGCGCTTTCGCTCCGTTCCAGAC
>CAJUHN010000163.1 GCA_910585935.1 uncultured Lachnospiraceae bacterium
CAGCTATGAGGTTATGAGCAAGTAGCGAAGCGGATTGCGAATATCCGATTTGACCGGAGAGATTGAGATGAAAAGAAAATGTAAAATATTTAAAATCGTTAAATGGATATTGCTTGTTGTTTTGGTAGTAATTGTCACATTCCTTATAGTTAGGGCAATCGGGAAAGCAATATATAATCAAACTCCTGATGGCGGTATCAATGAGTCAATGTATATTGATGTTAATGGCACAAAGCAGTGGATTCATATTTATGGAAAGGACATAGATAATCCAGTTTTGCTATATTTGCATGGCGGTCCAGGCTCGGCAACAAGTGATATTGATTATGCATTTACGAGAAAATGGGCAGATGCATATACTGTAGTAACATGGGACCAGCGTAATTGTGGAAAAAGCTATGATGCAGAACAAAATGATATCGTGTTAACACGAAAATTATTTATGACAGATGGAAAAGAAGTAACTGAATTTTTACTTAACTACCTTTTAAAAGATAAAATTACAATTCTAGGGCATTCATGGGGTTCTATTTATGGAGCAAACTTAGTACTTGAATATCCCGAATATTATGAATGTTTTATTGGAACAGGGCAACTTGTTGATTACTTGGAAAATGAAGAGGCATTTAAGCAGGAAGCTATGCTGTGGGCAGAAGATGATAATGAAACATTGGAATTAATAAATCAATTAACACCTGATAATATTACTATGGAACACATTATTGCAAGAAATGCAATTATGCAAAAATATGGTTACGACATGATGGTAAATGGGGCTGATTATAATTTAGTTGCCACCATAATATTTAATCCAAACTATTCAATTATTGATTGGATAAATTATTTCAAAAGAGACATGAGCGTATATTTAGACTTTTTTGTGTCCGAAGAATTTGCTTCATTCTCCTTAATAGGCAGAATTAATTACGAAATGCCTTTTTATAACATAAATGGGAATAAGGATTATCAAACAAATTACAAATTGGCACAGAAATATTTTGAAGAAGTGAACGCGCCATATAAACAGATGTTTATAATGGAAAATATGACACATGGTTTGTTAGAATCAGATTCAGAAGGATTTTCTAAGATTGTTCATCAAATTGCGAAAACGGAAAGAGAAAGATGACTTCCTGTTTGTGGGATAAAGGAGGAGAAGTTCAATGAACGATTTAAAAGAATTAGGGAAGCTGATGAAAGAGCATCCTATCATTATTGTTGTAACATTGGCGGCGATGGCTGTAGGTGCAATTTTTGGAGCGGTCGCGTTTTATCAGGGGTGGTTAGGATGAAGGAAGTAGCAAATAAAGGAAGTTGAAGTGTATGCCTTTGCGGATTGTAGTAGTTTAGAGAGGATAACTTTACATAGCGTAAAATTAATAGGAAAAGGTGCTTTCAGTAATTGCAAAAATTTGAAGGAAATTTGTATTCCTAAAATAGAGAAAATAGAAGATATAGCATTTGAAAAGTGTACAGAATTGCAAAGGATACAAATTTCGGATACAATAAATTCAATAGGTAATCATATATTTAAGGATTGTACAAAACTAGCTGTCTGTATAATTAAGAAAGAACAAGAATATTTATTAAATGAAACGTCTTTTTCAGGATGTAAAAAAGAAAAGAGATAATCTGTAATCCAACTATAAATCTAGAGGTATATACATTTAGTAAAGATATACATCTGAAAAAACAATTAGAAAAGGTGTATATTGATGTTGTTCTTCCGTCAAAAAAGAGAAATGGCGAAACTTTAAGTTTCGTCATTTTTTAGTGTATAATCATGAAAATAGTAGGTAATATTTTGACAAAATGGATAAAATTATATATAATAAAATTAGTTAAAATAAAGGAGGAGATTTTATGACCATGGCTACAGCAACAGAGATTCAAAATAATTTCGGAAAATATTTAAATATGGTGCAGACTGAAGGAGAGGTTATTATAATGAAAAACGGTAAAGAGGTTGCAAGGTTAGTTTCTTATGATAAAAGTGTATCTTTTTTAACAGATTCGTTGATTGGTGTGTTAAAAGGTGATTATAGCGAAAAAGAAGTCAGAATGGAGCATATACAGAAATATGAAAGTATTGATTGATACAAATGTAATTTTAGACGTGTTTTGTAAACGTCAGAATTTTTATGAGGATTCAGCAAAAATTTTTAAACTTTGCGAGATTAAAAAGATATCAGGTGTAATATCTGCTCTTACTATTCCAAATATTATATATATTTTAAGAAAAGAACTAGATGCAAAAAAGACAAAGGAGATTTTAGACAATCTGTTCCTGATATTTTCTGTTATTGAAATAAAAGCAGATGATTTGAAAAAAGCAGCCGATATGGAATTTAAAGATTATGAAGATGCTGTACAGAGTGTTTGTGCAGTCCGAGTAAAGGCAAATTATATTATAACTAGGAATATCAAGGACTTTACAGAAAGTAAAGTAGCGGCTATAACGCCAACAGAGCTTTTGAAACGAATATGAATATTGTATGTTTCCAATCAAGAAGATAGGATTTCAGTTTCGTCTTTTTTGTGTACACTTTTTATAATGTGTATTTTAGATGTAGATGTGTAGATTGAATTATGTAATATTAATCATAGAAAATATTTTTGAGATTCAGAAGGTTTTAATATGTTAATATCCATTAATTATAACAATTACCCTATCCCACTATAATTTGTTTATGCCATACAGTTGTCTATAATGGAAGAAATATTAAATATTGAAGTATAAAAGTAAATATTAGATTTTGAACATCTAGTAGTTAAGATATATGAGAAATAAATCTCATGATAATTGTTATTTTATCTTATCTTTGTTTGCTATAGCCAAAGAACTGAAACGCTTCAGTTGCTATATCTGTTAAAGACCATTAGATGAGTTTAATAGCAAATTATGGAATTATTAGAATTACCTAAACATTAGAAAAATCCAAAAATTTTTAGAAAAGCTTCCTATAAATGTAAACATCTATCTTTTTTATACAATAAAGTAAACTTTTTTTGTCTACATTTATATATTGACACTAATATTGACATAGTTTCAGAAAATAGTTACAATAAATTCAGAAAAATTTAGAAAATCCATAACTTAAGGAAAGGAACTACATATCCATGAAATTACTTCATATTTCAGATCTTCATATTGGAAAACGAGTAAACGAGTTTTCTATGATCGAAGATCAAAAATATATTTTAAAAAAAATACTTGCAATCGCAGACGAACAACAAGCAGATGGTGTAATGATTGCAGGGGATATATATGATAAGCAAGTACCATCTGCGGAGGCAGTTCAAGTGTTTGACTGGTTTTTAACAGAGCTTGCAGATCGTGGAAAACAGGTTTATGCGGTCAGTGGCAACCATGATTCTGCAGAACGAATTGCATTCGGCGCACAGCTTATGAGCAGCAGAGGGGTATTTGTATCACCTGTTTATCATGGAGAAACGGTTAAACTTATACTAAAGGATTCCTATGGAGAATTATATCTGTATTTACTGCCATTTATCAAGCCTGCGGTGGTACGTCATGCTTTAGAGAAAATGTCAGAAATAGAGGAAAAATCAACACCAGAGAGCTATCATGACGCAGTAAAATTCGCTGTAGACCATATGAACGTAGATAGCACCAAGCGCAATATTTTAATCGCACATCAGTATGTAACAGGAGCAGGGCGCTGTGATTCGGAAGAAATATCCGTAGGCGGTTTAGATAATGTTGACGCAGATATTTTTGATGTATTTGATTATGTAGCATTAGGGCACATTCACAGCCCACAATCTATCAAGCGAGAAGGAGTGCGTTACTGCGGAACACCTTTAAAGTATTCCTTTTCAGAAGCAGAACAAGAGAAATCTGTTACAGTGGTAACATTTGAAGAGAAAGGAACTATTAAAATTTCCACTGTGCCGCTAGTTCCGCTCCATGATATGCGTAAAATCCGAGGAACATATTTGGAAGTGACAGAGCGCCATTTTTATCAGAAATTTGATCCAGAAGATTATGTACAGATTACATTGACTGATGAGGAGGATATTATAGACGGCTTACAGAAGCTTCGTATCATTTACCCCAATTTAATGCGGCTTGAGTATGACAATAGCCGGACAAAACAAAATCATGTAATAGAATGTGCAGAAGATATCGAGCAGAAATCAGAATTAGAACTGTTTGCGGAATTTTATGAACTCCAAAATAATCAGGCAATGAGTGAGGAACAAACAGCATTTGTATCACAGTTAATAGAAGAGTGTAAATAGTAATGTTCCAATAAAATATAAAAGTATTTGTATGGAACAAAAAAAGAGGAGGGCAAGCTGTAAATGAAACCAGTGAGGCTGATTTTAAGTGCGTTTGGACCATATGCAGGGAATACAGAGATTGATTTTGAGAGTTTAGGCAAGCAGGGGTTATACCTGATTACCGGGGATACCGGCGCAGGAAAAACAACTATTTTTGATGCGATTGTATTTGCTTTGTATGGAGAAGCAAGCGGTGATGTGCGAAAAGCAGATATGTTTCGCAGTAAATATGCAAAAGAAGAAGTGCCAACATTTGTCGCCTTTACATTTGATTATCGGGGAAAGCGATATCAAGTAAAACGTAATCCTGAGTATCAGCGTCCAAAGGGAAAAGGGACAGGCTTTACAACGCAGAAGGCGGAGGCAGAGCTAGTCTATCCAGATGACAGAACACCCATTACAAAGTCCAAAGAAGTGACAAAAGCCGTAATAGATTTGATTGGATTAGATCGCAGACAGTTTACACAGATTGCTATGATTGCACAAGGAGATTTTCAGAAACTTCTTTTGGCGGGTACAGAGGAACGGGGAAATATTTTCCGACAGATTTTTAAAACGGGGTTATACCAAACACTACAGGGAAAGCTTAAGGATGCAGTAAAAACACAGTGGATAGAATATGCAGAGTTGAAAAGAAGTATGAATCAATATATGGAAAGTATTGTATACACACAAAATACATCTACTGCAGAGAAAATGCAACAACTTTGCAAGGAAAAATTTGATGGCAGGATTGGTGAGGGATTGGAATTGTTAGAACAGTTATGTGTTGAGGATAAAGCGGCTCTGAAAGAATTAGACAGACAGATAGAAGAACTAGATAGAAAAATTGGAGAAGAAAATCAACTTATCGGAAATATTCATAAAATTCAACAGCAACAAAAGGAGCTTACCAAAAACCAAGAACAGCTAGAACAGTTGAAGCCAGAAATACAGCAGGCAGAAGCATGTTACCAAAAGGCAGAACAGAATGAAACAGAATGTAGACAGATCGCATTAGAAATTGAGGAACAACGGAAAAACATTACACTGTTTGATAAAATGCAGCAAATACAGAAGGAATTGACAATAGTAAAGAGGGAAATAGAACAGGAAACAGAGAAAAAGCAGGCTTTAGAGGAACAGAAACAAACACTGGAAATATCGTTAAATGTGGATTCAGAGGTATTGAAAGAACTTACTTCCATAGGTGAGGAGAAAGAACGTCTAGAAAACAATAAGAAAGAGATACAAGAACAGCTCAAAAACCTACAACAACAAAAAAATAATTGGGAGCAGGAATTAAGGCGACAGAAGGAAATAGAACAAAGCATTGAAAAGGAACAGGAACATACAACTGTACTTGAGGCTCAGACCACACAGCTTCAAGTACAGATAACACAATTATCAGATAGAGATGAAAAGATTTTGACAACAGAGGAGTTTCTAAAAAAATCTGAAGAGCAAGAGATTCTTTTACAGAAGATGCAAGCAGAGCAGAAGGAAAATCAAGACGAACTGCTGCAGATAGTAAATACAATCTATGAACTTCATGAACAGGAAACAACACTTTGTAGAGAGGAAACACAACGCAGGGCAGAACAGGAATCTCTGAAAAATGCAAAGGAGTTGGAAATTCAGTGGCAGCATAAAACAAATGCCGCAGAAGAACAACTTACTACTTTTCAAGAGCAAAAAAATAGTTTTGATGCGCTGCAGCAAACCGTGGCAGAACAAGGGAAGAAATACCAAAAAGTACAGATACAATCAGAAAAACACCAGATGCAGCAGATGATTTGGCGTGAGGAATGGGAGAATGTAAAAGATGCAGATACTCGCAGTTTAAAACTTGCACAAGAACAAAAAGAATTGATGGAACAGAAGCAGGCTTGCAGAAAACTTTTAGAGGAAATGGAGCTTTGGGAAAAGTTTGAGAGTGAATTAAGCAAAGCACAAGATAAATATCAAAAAGCAGTTCTACAAAAAGAGCAGATTGGTTTTGATTACAGGAAAACAGAACAGCGTTTTTTAGATGGACAGGCGGGAATGATCGCGCTTTCGCTAAAAGAGGGAGAACATTGTCCTGTCTGTGGTTCTACACATCACCCCAGTCTTGCACAGATGCCTGAAGCAACACCAGACAAAGAGGAAGTTGAGAAGAAAAAGGAGCAGCTTACTGAGATAGAAAAAAAGGTGGAGGGATTGAGTGTTACGGCAGGGCATTTGTATAATCGTCTTACAGAACAAAAACAGCAAGTACGGAAACTGGTATATAGTATGTTTGGCGAAGTTGGCGAAGAAAAGCCCGAACAAACAAGGAAAACTTTACTAGAGAGTGAACAGACAAAGGTACAAAATAATATTTCTGATACATATCAAACGGATAATGAAATCAATATTTCCATATTGCAAAAGCAGCTTGCTAAGAAAGAACAGCAAATAAAAGAAAAAGAGAAAGAAATCACTTTTGCATTACAAAATGCCAAGAAAGAACAAAAACGAAAAGAGGAATTAGACGAGTTAATCAAAGAGGGAGAAGCTGCGCAAATCAAGCTGAATGCATTATTACATCAGGAAAATCAAGCATTTGCGGCGGTACAGGGGAAATTAGATGAAAAGCAAAAACAGTGGCAACAGATGATTTTAGAGCTGCAATTTCCAGAAACTGTAGGAAATAAAGTAGAAACAATGATAAGTTTTCTGAAACAGAGGTTCAATGAGTGCAAAGAACAGAAAAAACAGGCAGAAGCGAACAAAAAACGTCAAGAAAAATTAGGGTATGAAGCAGAACAGGGAGAAGAAAAGAAACGACAGCTACAAGAACAGATCAGCAAACAGAAAACACAGCAGGCAGAACGAATTGGACAGAATAAGACGCTGCAAAAGCAGATTTTGAATGAATTAGAGAAAACAGATAAGTTATGCAGAGAAATAACAGTACATTTAGAACAGGCAAAGGATTTGGAAAGCAAAAAGTTTACCTCTTTTTCTATCCCAACAAAAAATAATACAGAAGAAACCATATCACAAGCATTATCGTCAACACTTCCTATGATACAAAATTACAAAAAATTGCTTAAAGAGTATGCAGATATATTGAAAAAATCCATTACATATCGCAAGGAGTTAGAAGCGGAGCAGAAACAAGTAAAAGAAATATTATCAACAAGTCAGACTATGATTGTGAAATTAGAAAAAAAACTGGAAGGAATAAAAAGCCTGCGGTATGACAAGACACAACAGCTTTTCAGAAGTCTTTGCGCCCAGAAACCGCAGCTTTTGGAAACTTATTCCCAATCTTTTGAAGTTCCAGCAGAAGTCTTGCGCGACACAGCTAGTCAAATAGAACAGAAATTTACAGAGCAAATGAACACGTTGCTAAATAAGTTGGAACAAAATTATAACAAGCAGCTAAGAAAGCAGCAATTGGAACAGCAAATTCCAGAAAAAGAAAAAAATATGGAAATACTTGTTCAAGATATCCGAAAGATAGAAGTTTCTCTGACAAGGCAGATAACGGAGTGCAATGCCAAAGGAAATGAAATCGGCAATTTACAACAGCAATTAGGAACAGAAACAAAAGAAGAAATGGAACAATATATTTCTGAACTGATAAAACGTAAACAGACATTTGAAACAACATTTCAAACGGCAAAGGAGAACTACGAAAAATACAGAACTCAAAAAGCAGGGTTCATTGCATCTATTGAAACGCTGCAAAAACAGCTTGCTGCAGCAGGTGAGGCAGGAAATACACAAGAAGAAGAGGTATTGGCGAGAATGGAAAAGTGGCAGCAGGATAAAAGGGAGCTGGGTAAAAAGCGCGATTTAAAGAATACTGCTGTTTCCTCTAATTGGGATATCTACCAAAAAGTAACAGCAAAGCAGGAAAATATCTTAACGGTAGAGAAGAAGTATATCTGGATGAAGACACTGTCTGATACGGCAAATGGAATGTTGAGCGGTAAACAGAAGATAGAACTGGAAACATATATCCAAATGACATATTTTGATCGTATCCTACGGCGTGCAAACTTGCGGCTTTTGACTATGAGCAGTGGACAGTATGAATTGAAACGTGAAGAGAATAGTGAAAACCGCAAAGAAAAAGCAGGTTTGGAACTTTGTGTCATTGACCATTATAATGCAACAGAACGTAGTGTGAAAACACTATCTGGTGGAGAAACCTTTGAAGCATCGTTATCTCTTGCACTTGGTCTGTCAGACGAAATTCAATCTTACGCTGGAGGGATTCAAATGGAATCCATGTTTGTAGATGAAGGGTTTGGCTCTTTAGATGAGGAAGCGCTGAATCAGGCGATGAAGGCTTTAATGCGTTTAACAGAAGGCAATCGTCTAGTAGGGATAATTTCTCATGTTTCAGAATTAAAAGAGCAGATTGAACGAAAGATAATTGTTACAAAGTGCCGCAATAAAGATGGGATAAGTAGTCATATAGATATGGAATAGAAATAAGATGATATTAAACTGAATAATATTTATAAAATAATACCTCGCTGTTTAGATAAACAAAAAAACAGAGAGGTATTATTTATTTTATGAAAATCGGTTATAAAAATCTTGTTAATATAAAAAAGGTTAGTTTTATTTTATAATATTTTTTTTATTTTTGAAACTTTTTAGATACTAGAAAAATCTATATAATAAGGGGTGTACTTATAATGAAATAAATATTTAGGTGATTATGAAGGTCAAAAATGGGACGCTCCGGCAAGGAAGTATTCCAACGAAGCCGCGCTTTCGCTC
>CAJUHN010000164.1 GCA_910585935.1 uncultured Lachnospiraceae bacterium
CGCACCGCTCATTAAGTACCAACGTCTTCCAAGGGGCTTCTTTTGGAATAGGTTCGTTCCTATGCTAGTTTATAGCATGGGTGAGGTTTTGAAGTGACATTTCATTATTATAAGATATTAAAAGAATTAAAAATTCTATTTTTTAGATAGTATGATTAGTGTTGCTAGAATAGCCGATAAACTAGCGAAGGCAAAAAAGTATTCCAAAAGAAGGCCCTTGGAAGACGTCGGCACTTAGTGAACAGACCGAAAAGGGCTGTGAACTTAGTGTCCGCTACGTCTGGAACGGAGCGAGAGCGCGGCTTCGTTGGAATACTTCTTTGCCGCAGCGAACCATTTGTTCAAAGCATTTTTTTTACCTCATCAAGGAAGTCCCCCGCTTCTAAGCCGCCAAGGCGAAAGCGGTGGGTTGGGACTTCCTTGTTTCCGTGGGAGTGCAGACTCCCACGGAAAAGCTGCGATAGCAGCTATGAGGTTATGAGCAAGTAGCGAAGCGGATTGCGAATATCCGATTTGACTCTTTATAGTATTATTTTCAAAAAGACGGGGAATGGGTTTAAGGTGAGAAATTATGTTAGGATTTTATAGAGATAGTTTTGAGATGTAAGAGAATTTCAGATTAAGATATTCGGAAAATACAAAATAGATGAGGTTGAGTAGAAATGATATTGTTTATTATAATATTAAGTTTTAGTTTACTTTTATTAATTATTGCACATGATATTTATCATAAAGCGGGAAAGAGAAAGGGAAATATGATTTTAGGGGTTTTTATGACAGAAGAGGGATTTCAGAATAAATCAGCAAGGAGGATAATAAAGGGATATCAGGTTATTTGGCAATGGTGGGAAATTACAGCGATTATTAGTTTGATTCCCGTGTTATTAGTGTGTAAATTATATGTTTCTATTGGGGTGTTTGTATTTTTTATTTGGTGTTTATTGCTTTTAGGCGGAGGACAACTTATTTTTAATAGTTTTCATCGAGAATTATATTATTTAAAACAAAGAAATCAATGGTTTTATGAGAAGAAGCTGCATTTATCGATTGCAGCAGATCAAGTGGAAAGGCTGAAAGAGAAAAGGGTATTGTCAGATTTAAGTTTTATTCCCATTTTCTTAGCAGGGTTTATTCCATTATTTTATCCAGAATGTCGAGCGTATTTACAAAAAGGGAGTTACCATATGATAGTTATACTCTTTCCTTTTGTGATAGACTTGATTATTTTAGGATGTTTTTATCATTTTGTGCGAAAAGAGAATGGAAAAAAGAGAGATGGAAAGATTCAGACAGCTTATATTCAAATGGAACAATGTTATTGGTCGTATGGTTGGGTATGGGCAGGGGCTTTTAATACCGTTGCTAATTTGATGTTACAATGGAATCTGATGAATGGGGAGCGAATTTTTCCAGTGAATATTTGGAGCTATGCGCTAGTTCAGTCTGTAAGTGTTGGGATTTTATTTTATACATGGTATCGGATAAAAGTGAAAAAGGAAGAAATAAAATTTATGGACTTGCAGCCTAAAATGGTAGATGATGACGAGTATTGGGTTCAGGGATATTATGACAATCCTTATGATGATAGAATTTTAGTAAATGATAGAATCAGAATCGGAAGTTGTATTAATATGGGAAAATCTATTGGAAGAAAAATTAGTTTTGGAAGCGCAATTATTATGATAATGGGAGTATTGGGGATTCTTATTTTGCTTTTTCAGATAGATTTTATGCCGTTTCAGATTTTTATACAAGGGGATAAGGTCAGTATTCAAACAGGAGGGTACGATTTAGATGTTCCTATTTCGGAGATAAAAACAGTAATGATAAAGGAGAATTTAAGGGGAGTTTCTTATACAAAAGAGGATGGAAAAGAAACAGAGAGATATTTATTAGGAGATTTTCAGATAGAAGGAATGGGATTATGTAGAACATATATATATAAAGATAAAGAAGAAGTTTTGTATATAGAAACAGAGGATAAAAAGATATTTTTTAATACAGAAAAGGAGGAAGTGGTGAGAGAGGTGTATGAGAGGTTGAAAAAGGATTAGATAGTTTATAATTTTTTTAATTTGTTCATAAAATTTTTAAAAAAAAGTACTTGCATTTTTAATTATATATGTTATATTAGTTATATAACAAATGACAATAATATATTCCTATTTATTCTGGAAACAATTTTTTAATAAAGGAGGAAGCGGTTATGAATATCAATAAATTTACACAGAAATCATTAGAAGCGGTAAATGGTTGTGAGAAATTAGCTTATGAGTATGGAAATCAAGAGATTGACCAAGAGCATTTATTATATAGCCTGCTGACACAAGAAGAAAGTTTGATTTTGAAGTTAGTGGAGAGAATGGAGATTCAAAAAGAATATTTTCTCAACCGAGTGAAAAAAGATTTGGAAAAAAGAGTGAAGGTTTCTGGCGGACAGCTTTATATTAGTAATGCTTTGAATAAAGTTCTTATTTCAGCGGAGGATGAGGCAAAAAGGATGGGAGATGAGTATGTTTCGGTAGAACATCTATTTTTGGCATTAATACAGAATCCGAATAGAGCGATAAAGGAACTATTTCGAGAGTTTGGTATTACAAAAGAGAGATTCTTGCAGGCTTTATCTACCGTGAGGGGAAATCAAAGAGTGACAAGTGATAATCCAGAGGCGATTTATGATACATTAGAGAAATATGGAGAGGATCTGGTGGATAAGGCAAAAGCTCAGAAGTTAGATCCGGTGATAGGAAGGGATTCTGAGATACGAAATTTAATCCGTATTTTATCTAGAAAGACAAAAAATAATCCTGTTTTAATTGGAGAACCTGGTGTTGGAAAAACAGCCGTAGTGGAAGGGCTGGCACAGAGAATTGTGCGAGGAGATGTTCCAGAGGGGTTGAAAGAGAAAAGGATTTTTGCTCTGGATATGGGGGCATTAGTAGCGGGTGCGAAGTATCGAGGAGAATTTGAAGAGCGTTTAAAGGCTGTTTTAGAAGAGGTTAAAAAGAGTGAAGGACGGATTATTTTATTTATAGATGAATTGCATCTAATTGTGGGAGCTGGAAAAGCAGATGGAGCGATGGATGCAGGAAATATGTTGAAACCGATGTTAGCGAGGGGGGAGCTGCACTGTATCGGAGCGACTACTTTAGATGAATATCGGCAGTATATTGAGAAAGATGCAGCATTGGAAAGAAGATTTCAGCCAGTTATGGTGGATGAGCCGACTGTAGAGGATACCATCTCTATTTTAAGAGGGTTGAAAGATCGATATGAAGTTTTTCATGGGGTGAAAATCACAGATTCGGCATTAGTTTCCGCTGCTGCCTTGTCACATCGCTATATTTCAGATCGTTTCTTACCAGATAAGGCGATTGATTTAGTAGATGAGGCTTGTGCGTTGATTAAGACAGAATTAGATTCTATGCCAGCAGAACTAGATGAATTATCCAGAAAAATCATGCAGTTAGAAATAGAAGAAGCAGCATTGAAAAAAGAAACAGATAAATTGAGTCAAGATAGACTTTTGAATCTGCAAAAAGAGTTAGCTGATATGCAAGATGACTTTAATAATAAGAAAGCACAGTGGGATAATGAGAAAAATTCTGTGGAGAAACTGCAAAAACTCAGAGAACAGATAGAGGCTTTAAATAATGAAATTCAGATGGCACAGAGAAATTATGATTTGAATAAGGCTGCGGAATTACAATATGGAAAACTTCCAGCTCTGCAAAAGGAATTGGAGATAGAAGAGGAAAATACGAAAAAACAGGATTTGAGCTTAGTGCATGAGGTGGTCACAGAGGAAGAGATATCTAGAATTGTATCACGATGGACAGGAATTCCAGTCGCAAAGTTGACAGAGAGTGAGAGAAACAAGACATTACATCTAGATGAGGAGCTTCATAAGAGAGTGATCGGACAGGAAGAGGGAGTTACAAAGGTTTCTGAAGCGATTATTCGATCCAAAGCTGGAATAAAAGACCCAAGTAAGCCAATAGGTTCATTTTTATTTTTAGGTCCTACAGGGGTAGGAAAAACAGAATTAGCAAAAGCGCTGGCGGAGAGTTTATTTGATGATGAACAGAATATGGTCAGAATCGATATGAGTGAATATATGGAGAAGTATTCTGTATCTCGACTGATAGGAGCACCTCCGGGATATGTAGGATATGAAGAGGGCGGACAACTGACAGAAGCGGTCAGAAGAAAACCTTATTCCGTTATCTTATTTGATGAAATAGAAAAAGCACATCCAGATGTTTTTAATGTGTTATTACAAGTATTAGATGATGGAAGAATTACAGATTCGCAGGGAAGAACCGTAGATTTTAAAAATACTATTTTAATCATGACTTCTAATATTGGATCTTCTTATTTATTAGAAGGGATTGACGAAAAAGGCGATATCAATGAACAAAGTGCAGAATTAGTGAGAAGAGATTTGAAAAATCATTTCCGACCAGAATTTTTAAACCGTCTAGATGAGATCATCATGTTTAAGCCTTTGACGAAAGAAAATATCGGAGATATTGTGACTTTAATGATGAGAGATTTAAATAGAAGGTTAGATGATAAGGAAATATCAGTAGAATTGACTGAAGCGGCAAAGGATTTTATCATAGAAGAAGCTTATGATCCAATCTATGGAGCAAGACCTCTTCGGAGATTTTTACAAAAAACAGTAGAAACTTTATCAGCGAAATTGATTTTAAGCGGTCAGATAGGGATAGGCGATACTATTATGATGGATTTAGAAGAAGGAAGATTAACCGCTAGATTGAAAGGCAAAAAAGAAGCAATATCAGAATAAAAAGGCGCATGAAAAAAGCGTAAAAGAAAATAATAGAATATGCTCTTTTCGCAGGAAATAAAAAATATTCTTGTGAAAAGAGCATTTTATTGTTTCTGTTTGATAAAAAGTATACTTGAATGTGGTTGTGATCCCATTCGTTTTAGATAATGAGTAGCTCACAGAGATTAGTATAATTTTATAAGTCCCCCAAATAGTATAGGGTGATATTTGTAATGGAATATTTATATAAAACGATTATATTCTGGTTTATATTCATAGCTGAAATCTTTTAGTGTTTCCACTATTTCATCTTTTTCCACTTGAAATACCTTGCAAAATTCGTCTAGGGTTGCATAATTATCACGTAATTGAGTGTTGATAAAGCTAACTAGAATAACAGGATCTTTAGGCAGAACAGTAGATATTTCCATAAAATTACTCCTTCCGTAATTAAAGTTTATATTCCTTTTTCTAAATAAAAAGTTATTCTATTCTAAATGAAACAGAATCATTTTTATTTTGATATAAGTATAACATATGCGTTGAGAAAAGAAAATGTAAAAAATTTTTTGTATATAGTAAAAATAGATATAATTTCCTATATTTAGAAAAAATAACAGGAAATTTTAACAAAAATTACATAAAAATAGTACTTATTTACTATATAAGAAGATTGACTTTATTATTGAGAGGAAAATATTGGCGGTATTTTTAACCTCATCAAGGAAGTCCCCCGCTTCTAAGCCGCCAAGGCGAAAGCGGTGGGTTGGGACTTCCTTGTTTCCGTGGGAGTGCAGACTCCCACGGAAAAGCTGCGATAGCAGCTATGAGGTTATGAGCAAGTAGCGAAGCGGATTGCGAATATCCGATTTGACTGATTAAATTTAGAAAAATGATAAGAATGTAAAAGATTAAAAGAAAAAATAAAGCACAAAAAAGGAGAAAAGTGCATATATTAAAGAGCGGGAAAATAAATGTATAAAAAAAGAAGGATATTAAAATGGAAAAAGTAAAACATTCGATTGGTATAATTCTTTTATTGATTTTGATTACATATGTATGTACATGGAAAGGGACACAAGAGGTAAAAGCTGTTTTTGCACAAGAGGGGTCTAATGATGAAAAAGATGATGAACTGAAAATGGTAGCATTGACTTTTGATGATGGACCACATGCAAAATATACAGAAAAATTATTAGATGGATTAAAAGAAAGAGGGATAAAAGCTACTTTTTTTTTGATAGGAGAGAGTATAGAAGGAAAAGAAGAATTAGTAAAGCGTATGTCAGAAGAGGGACATTTGATAGGAAATCATACATATTATCATACACAGCTAACAAAAGTGAGTACAGAGGAGGCATGTACAGAAATTTGGAAGACAAACACGATTATTTATGAAGTGACAGGAAAGATGCCAGAATATATTCGTCCTCCATTTGGGGAGTGGAATGAAGAATTAGCGTGTGCAGTAGAGATGCTGCCGGTGCTATGGGATATAGATCCGTTGGATTGGAAATATCAGAATAAAGATAGAATAGTAAAACATGTGGTAAATAATGTAAAAGATGGAGATATCATTTTATTACATGACGTCTATGGAACGTCTGTGGAAGCAGCATTAGAAATAGTTGATAAGTTAAAAGAAAAAGGATATATATTTGTGACAGTAGATGAGTTGATGTTTAATTAATTTGAACAAAGTTGAACAAAGGTTCGCGTCGGCAAAGAAGTTTCCAACGAAGCCGCGCTTTCGCTCCGTTCCAGACGTAGCGGTACTAAATTCGCTGTTTCGCTTCTTGCGAAACTGCTCATTAAGTGCCGACGTCTTCCAAGGGGCTTCTTTTGGAATACTGCCTTGCCTCCGCTGTTTATTGGCTGTTCTGCTTTTTGAAAAGCGAATGTTACAATAGCTTATGAAATCTAAATGAGTAGATATGTTTCTTTTTTCTGTATTTGAAATTATGGGGGTAACTGAAAGGTTTCGCTTGAAGGCGATGATTTTACTTTTATGATACAGACAATCAATTTTATGATAATTAAAAACAATTTCAATCTGATGTTCACAATTTATTCCCTTTAGACACTATCGCAAAATGCTCCCATATTTCCGTAAGTTTAACAGATGTATTGCCAATAAATGGCTTGATTTCAGCAATTAAACTTTTATCAATATCAACCCCACATTGGACAAATATTGCAAGTCCTGCAAACGTATCAAGCAATTCTTCTGGTACAGGCAGGGACAATCCCAACAATTGATTTAATATACCCACATATTTCCTATATTGCATGACAATATTATCTTTGTATGTTTCATATTGTCTACTATATCCATTTAATTGTGAGATTACATCAAATATACCATCATGATGTCTGCGCAAACATTTATGACTGTCCCGTTTCACCTCAACAAATTTTAACTGACGTGTTTCCACATTATACAATAGCCAGTCACACTTTCCCTTACTGCCATCACTATTGAGCCTGATTTCTCGATCTAAGACAATCACAGGAACTTTACGGTTATAAGCTGGGAAATATCTTTTCAGTATTTTCCTTTCTTCTTGTTCCCTGTTTTCGGACGCATATTCATTACATTGTTTCCATATCCACAAATATTTATCTTTTATTCCTTCTGGAAACACTCGATTCACAGATATCATCTTACTATCTTTGCTTTTTCCATATATCTTTGAATTTATCTTAAAAGATGACCCATAATAGGAAAAAAAAATGTTTCCGCCAGCATAAAAATCCACTTTATTATCCCTGATTCCCACAAAAACATGTCCTTCCATAATATCAGGGAGCAGCAACTCATTATAAATTTTGCCTTCCATTGTATTATTGTCTAAAAGTCTTGTAATTTTATCTTTGTCCAGTTGTCTTACAAAAGCCATTCTGTACCTCCCGCGTAATTATTTTCCCTTCTACTAGGGCAGAACCATATATTCCTACTGTCTGTTCTGCCCCTCCCCAGCCTGATAGGTGCTCCAGCTATATCACGCTTTGAAATATATTCAATCTACAACAAATAACATACCACGGAGCAGGCGATATGGAAGTTCTCCAAACTCTGAATACTCTGGAATATCTTTGTTCATAACATAACATGAAATCATTTTACTTTCAATCATCTGTTTTCTGATATTCCCCCAGACCTCTCCTTCTGCATACTCAACTTCATCCTCCAAATCATATTTTTCTTCCATGACATATGGAAGAATATATCTTGTGTTAGTTTCTCCATCCGACCATGTAATGGTATCGCAGATTACATAATATGCCAGAAAAGGAATATCACTGCCTGTTATCGTGTTATTTATTATCTCCATCTCCTCTGCCGTCAGCTCTTCTTCCCGAATGGTTCTCTCTTCATGATCCACAAATATCTTTGTAAGCTTCCCATGAGCAAAGCGTTCCATAACATCTGAATCAATCCCCAACAGCTTCATTCTAGCTATAGCTTCCTTTTTCATTTTCCTTGTAACAGGTTCATTATCCCAAAATGTACAATCCACGTCTTCACTAAACCGTTCCATTGATTTAGGGTTGGTCAGATAAGGGCAAATTTTTGTTATTGTATCCAGATAACTGCACAGTCTGTCAACCAGTTCTCCATCATTATGTTCCGCATTGCCTTTTGAATCGCATATATTGTCATTCTTGTCTATGCGCATCTCTCCGTTCAACCATTGGGAGAGATATTCTGTTGGTCTTGCATAAACAACATTTTCCCGGTTTTCATCAAACTTTACCTCAATACGAAAGAACGGATCTAGAACTACTTTATCTCCATCATCATTAAAAGAAAACATTTCTATCTCCATTTCTCCGTTTCCCAAATTATTTACCTTGAAACTGAACTTCCAATCCTCCTCAATTTCTATAATTCCACCATAAGGTCCGAGAAATCGGATAACCTTGTTCATTTTATTAACTATTTCCATCTCTTTATTTTTCATACAAATCTCCTTTCGTTCCTGAATGATATTTAGTCATTTGCAAAACTCCAAAACCCCTAAAAATACGAACCCTTCCGAATATCTATTCCCTATCTCTCCTCACAAAAACTTCATATCCTATCGCAAGTTTCGCTTTTCAAAAAGTAGAATAGCCAACCAACCAGCGGAGGCAAGGAAGTATTCCATAAGAAGCCCCTTGGAAGACG
>CAJUHN010000165.1:0-7402 GCA_910585935.1 uncultured Lachnospiraceae bacterium
TAGTTGACATAAAAATATAGATTTTAGCTGAATCTACCAAAAGACTAATTGAAGTAAAAAAAATTATTTTTGTTCTACTATTTACAATTATAAAATATAAATGTAGATATAATTTTAGACAATGGACAGTTGACATAAAACACATATTTCTATAGTTATCGTGAAACTTTCTTTTCAAAAAGTAGAACAGCCAGCTAATCAGCGGAGGCAAGGAAGTATTCCATAAGAAGCCCCTTGGAAGACGTCGGCACTTAGCAAACAGCCCAAAAGGGCTGTGCGCTTAGTACCGCTACGTCTGGAACGGAGCGAGAGCGCGGTTTCGTTGGAAGAGATACTTGCCGACGCGACCCATTTGCACTAACTTAACTACAACCTACTTATAAAGCAGCCTTGAAAGTATTTGCCTTAGTGCATATGCGCGAACCTTCGTCTATCCTATATCCCAAACCTCAAACCTTCAATCCTGCCTTCACCACTGCCATAATCTGATCCCCATACCCCTTATTCAGCTTCGTAAACTCCTTTATCTCCACATTCGTCTTTTCCACTACCTCTTTATTATACTCCATATTCTCCCTTATCTTCTGTCTTCTCACATTTAATTCATGTCTTACTTCTACCATCTCTCTATTATCTAAAAGCGCATCCGCCCGATAAATCCAAATATGTGCATCATTCAAATCATACTCTGATAAAATTCCCAATAACTCCGTCTGTGCCTCATGTAATTCCTGTGAATTATGCCGATATAACTCTCTCTCTCTCTTCGCCTCTAAATAAAGCCCCCATATGTGATTCAATTCATACGCACTATTCACCCCATATTTTTCATATTGAAAATCTAAACTATTCTGTACATTCACATAACGAACCTTAGAACGATTTAACAAACTAATCACTCGGTTTAATTTCCTTTCTGCCACTTTCATCTGTCCAGTATAATCCTGATGCTTAATAAACACAATCGTCAGCGCAATTGCTATCACTGCTAATGCGATATAAATAATAGAACGATAATCTTTCTCCAACGCAAATACAGAAACAAAGAAAAATACAAAACAAGCCGATAATAAAAACAAAATCCAACTCGCCAGTTTCTGCAAAACTTCTAATTTATCTCTACAATCATCTACATCATATCGAAGTGTCCCCTTTTCTCCTTCTAAAGTCTGCATATCCTTTTGAATCAACTGAGAATATTTCTCATCATCGTCCATTTTCTTCATAATATTACGGATTTCATCTCCATAACTATCCATCTTTGAATATTGGGCTTCTGTTATCTTGCTGACTTCCTTTTGAAAACTCTCCCTCTCCTGTGTCAGAGTCTTTATTTTATCCGCCGCTTCCCTAAGAGCGATTTTATCATCTTCTGGCATATCTGTAATAATCTGTACATCCATCAAAGAATTTGTGATACTCTCATATTCCTCTTTCGCATCTTCTATCGCCTTTCTCGCATCTTTCATCTGGCTGACTTCTATCTCTAAAAACTGTATCACCTCTTCTTCACTTCTAGCCTGAAATGCCTTCTGTGGCACATAGACCGCAGCTTTCCCCGAATCTTTTTCCCTCAAATAATCCTGTATGGTCTTTTTTCCTTCTAAATTCCCTTCTAATTCCCCTTTTTTTTGCTTTCTTGATTTAAAATTAAATAACTTCATCTGTACTCAACTTTCCTATTCTTTGCTAAACTTATTTCTACTTTTACTTTTTATAACATATTATTTCGATATTCCTGTTTCCACTGTTCTATTTTATTCTTGACTCTATCCCGATATTGACCCACATCTCCCTCTTGATAACTGTTAAGAATCTCTGTTATCTCTTCTAATGCTTGTTCCTCTTCTTTTTTCTCTTCCCATTCCTTCTCCCAAGCTTCCCATGTTTCCTGTGCAAATCCCTTTGCACAGTTTTGATACTTTTCTTCCTTCCCAGATAAATACCAAACGAATAATAATTCTTTTGCAACAGCCTCCGATTGTAATATCTGATATGCTTTTTCTAAGTGCTTTGCCGCCTCTTCATAAAATAACATATGGATATAGCAAACTCCCATATTATGATAAATCTTCCCCCAAAATTCTTTATTCATAGAAGAATTTTTTTGATAATTAAGAGCCTTATTATAATGAAAAATCGCTTCTTTTTCCTTCTCTTCCTGAAGACAATTATCCCCCATCAACTTTCGTTTTTCCTCCTTTGACAGATTCCGAAAACGAAATAATTTCTCTTGAAAAGTTTCTAATTCTTCTGTATCATAATAATTCGCATATCTCATGATAGTCATAACTAAATCTTCAAAGGGTGCTTCTGTCTTTAATAATTCGTCCAACTGCCCCACTAATTTTTCTAACTGTAATTCTTCTTTTAAATATAAAAGTAACTCTGTATGAAAAAAATCCTTTGTTATTCGATAGATATTATGATAGAGATAATAGCAAATTTCTTCTAATGAAAATAGTTCTATCTCTCCTTCCTGCGCTATATAACCAAAACTTCCTCTCTTTCCTATTGTCACTAATAACCCACTCATCTACTTTCCTCTTCACCTCCCTGTTCTTTTTCTTCTACCTCTTCTATCTTTTCCAACAAAATCTCCTTTGTGATTTTTATTTTGCTCTCCTTTACAAATTTCCCAAATCCTAAATCCATACAAATAATTCTTGCTGTATTCTCATCTAGAAGTTCTAATTCTATTCTTATGCGAGTCATTTTGTTCTCTCGATAAGGAAGTTCTTGTAAAGAAATTTTTTCTGTCCATTCCGGCACTTCATATGCTGGCGCAATCACAAACTCAGCCTCTTTTGCATCGTCCACAATACACTCTATCTCTTTTGTTTCTTCATACCATCTCTTTCCCGCCTTGGCAAGAAAAATGATATATTCAGTCCCTTTTTGTAAAATTTTCACTCCTATATTCACTTTCAGTCTTCCAGAACATAGAAGTAAGAAATTGGGAAATACCTTTTTTTCTATTCTGTCGTATGCTTTATAACACGCCCCTTTTGTATATAAATTAAGCCCTTTAAAGGCTCTTCTTCCATTACATATATAGCGAAGAGACGCCACCGCCCAATTCTCTTTAAAAAATCCTTCTCCTATGAGATAAACAGCATTAATGATACGCTTTCCAAAAAGAGAACCTAATAAAGTCAAAAAATCCTTATCTGCCTGTTTTTTTCCTTCCTCTGTTTCTAATAAAGAAAGATTGACAATAGCAGAACAATCCTTTTCCTCCATAAAAATCTTTGTTTTTCTTCCCGCTCTCTGCGCTCTCATCGATCGATAAGAAAATCCTTCTTTGGATAATTCAAAAAATATCACTTCTCTCTGCCAAAGAGTATTTTCTTGGCTGAGTGCAAAATGAACTGCACTTTCTTCATGACTTTCAAAATAAATTTTTTCTCTTTGTATTCCTGCGAGAAATAACATTTCTTCCACCCCACGAATAAATTCCTTTTGAGGCTTTTTATAAGTGATGCATAAACTATCAATTTCTTCTAAACATGTGAGTTCTTTTATATATGTTAAACAATCTACAATAAATTGTGCTGCCTGTTCTATTCCCTCTTTACTGACATCCCATGTTCCATCTTCCGTTCTTTTTAATGTAGTCGGAATCATTTCTTCTAACGTATCTGGTTCTGTCATACCATCTATCAGATAACTGACTTGTGTCACATCACTTCCAATATCGATTCCTATCGCCAGTTTCCTTTGCACCGTTTTCTTTCCTTTCCACTTATTCTATCGGTTTAAAATATTCTTTTATAAGATACCTTTTTTGTGCATAAGTTTTTATCAATTCTATCAATGTCTTATCATCTCCTATATCAAAGCTAGCGCACATATCATTTAAAAGATGAAATCTGCTCTCTCCACAAGCAAAATCCCAATCATTGATAAAAATACTATCCTTTTCTCCCTCTATATCGTATTGTAAGATATCTCCATAGAACAAGATAAACTGCTTGATATAAATTCCCTGTTCTACTTCTTCCATCATGCCAACTTCATATTCCATCTCTTCCTCTTTTGAAGATTGAAGTTTATAATAAATCTCCACACTCATTTCTGGATTAGTATAATATTCTAATATGGTCTTATCTCTTAAAAGCGTAGGCAATATTTGATACTTCTCAAACACCTTATAAAAAGAAAATACTTTTTCTTTTTTTACCAACTCTTTTAATAAAGTTTCTATCAATTCTATCTGTCCAATCGTAAGCTCTTTTTTCTCCTGTTTGGCATAATATTTTAATAATGCCATTTTGCTGATGTCCAACACTTTCTGTCTATTTTTTAATTCCCGCTCTATCCATTCAAATATCTTTTCTGAGATTATCTGATTTTTTATAAAGAACAGATAAGACTGCCTTCCTAAATATGCCCTCACTAATTCTTCATTTTTATGATAATGATAGTAATTATCAAATATTTCTTCCGTTTGAGAAACATACATATCTGTAAATAATATCTGTGTGATAAATCTCTCATTTAATCCTTCTGTTTCTACTTGGAAATCTCTCGCTGCTTGCCATAATTCTAGTAATTTCTTTGTTCCTCCTTCTAAAAACTTAAGCAGATATTGTAAAATAGTTTCATTATATTTTCCTTTTTTATAAACATATTCACAAAGTTCCAAGAAAAATTTATCTTTTTTCATTTCTTCTGTTTTCAGATAAAAAAGGCAGAATTTCAAAATGTGTGCTTCAGCTATCCCTTCATATCCATTTCTCAGCAGCATCTCTTTCGCTTCTTCATACATCGAACGCATGAAAAATAATTCTGTTATATTTCTCTGATCTTGTAAAGTCAGATATTCTGTTTCTAATTGCTTTAAATATTCCTCTAATAATTCTGAATTATAATTTTCCCAATAATATTCTATCAACTGTTGTAACCGTTGGTTTCGATACATCGGCTTTATCTCTTTTTTGTTTATCGCTTCATGATAATATTCCAATACGGTTTCATCTTTTTTACAAATTCTTTCCTTTTCACATAAATGCATGATTAATAATGGATGCCCTTTGTCTATTTCATAACAATATTTCAAAATCTCCTCTTCTTGGAATAAATCTTTTATGGTATACTCTATATTTTCAGCAAATCTTCTCCCCTGTTCATCTTCTAATACAAGTCCATAATCTTCTGTATAAATAGGAAAATATGCCTCTTGATTTAAAATAGGAATCTTCCATTCCTCTTCCATCTCTTTATGGCGAATGATTACAAAGCGCATTTTTTTATCTCTTGTCATAAAATGTTTAGTTAAAAGAATAGCAGAATATTTCCCTGCGATTCGTTCATCTAATAGAGATTTAGAAATCACTCTTTGGTAAAGCACAGCTAAATTCTCATCTATCCTTCCTTTTTCTATTTGCTTAAGTGCAAACCGTTCCATAATAGTTTTATAATTTCTTAATAAGATTTGATTTTCTTTATTATATTGTAAAATATTCGCATATAACATCGCCCTTCTTTTTTCTCCCAGAGAATTATCAAAAGCAAAATACATCGAAATCACTTTTGGAAGCTCCTCTTTATAGTCCTCTGGCAACGTATTCATATATGCCTCATAAAGTCCTGTGATTTTAATATCTTTTATCACACCCTTTTCAAACCATTTAAAATATTTTTCTGAAACCATTCCATGACGAAGCAAAAGTGATAAAATCGCCTCTAAAATGGATTTATTGTGATATTTACCATAAGCTATTGTCAAAATCCGTATTAAGATAGGATCACATTTTTTTTCTGTACCAGAAATTTCTGCTGCCTGCAATACCGTTTTCTCTTGTAATATAGAATGTTTACTCCCCCACCATAGGCATTGCAGTTCAAATTTATTTAATACTCTTAATAATTCTGGCTGTTCATTCCATGCAACACAGACTTCATAATACAAAAAAGGGCTTGTACATCCTTTGGTATATTGCTCTTTTATTCTGGAAATTCGCAAACCTTTATTCCATAAATATTCTTCATCTAAATACAAAAGAATCCATAAAATCTTCCAATTTTCTTTCGTCTTTCGATAGAGTTCTTGAACTTCTTTCACCGTTTCTTTTATAACAGAACTATCTTTTTTATATAAAACCTTGATATATAAATAATAACAATATATCACTGCTTCATTTCCCGCTCCATTTTGAAAATGCCTATCCGCTTCTTGTAAAATCCATCCTGCTTCTCTTTTCTTTTTTTGTGTAATATATAATTGTGCCTTTAATAATTTTAAAAATAATGGCATTTCATCATCTTCTGCCATTTGCATTAAAGTTTTTAAAGACTGTTTACACCACATATCGGTATTGATCTTATGTAAACGAAAAGAAAAATATATCTCTGATAAATCTGCTATTCCATAGCGAATCCTCTGCTGTAGATCACTTCTTCTCTCTAAATTTCCCTTTTTATGTACAATAATTTCATATTCTAATTTCTGGTATGGAGAAGTGAAAATAATTTTTCCATAGTTCCATCCTGCATGAATTTCTTGTTCTTTAAAAACATAATGATATTCATAAATATTTCTATTGAAAATCTCTGTTGTAATCTTTCTTTTGCTTAATTGAATAAAATCTCCCTCTTTGATGACATCAATTTCTAAATATCCCCATCCATCTTTCTTTAATACAATACGATCCCCTTCTGCTTCTTGTAAATCAGTAAACTCTTTTTGTTCTTCCTCTAATGAAATAGAAACCTTCTGTTTTTTACTTATAAAACCTAAAAATTCCTCCAACGCTACTTTTGGAGAAACCCCTTTTATTAAACTTTCATATATAGCTCTTATTTGTGGTATCTTTGTCCAAAAAATATCTGGAAATTCCGGCGCATAAAAAAGTTTTAAAGCTTCTTCATAATCCTTTCTGACTAAATTGGTGAAATGAAATAAATTTCTGATTTTTCCCATAGAAGTGAGTGCATATGGCGCTTCTATTTTTATCTCATAGGGAATAGAAACTTCTCCTCCATCACTTACAATTTCAATCTCTCCTTTTACTACCTCTTTTGGTAATAATCCTTCTCCATGAATTTGATATTCTATCTCTATTTCTGTTCCCTGAAATTCTGTCTGACTTAAACTCACTCTTGTATTTCCCGGATAAATAAATCCTTCTATGAGTCTTTGACTGCGTTCAGAAATGAGAAAACTCCCTGATAGCCTTTCTGTCGTTTGAATAGCACCTTCAATAGAGGAAATCGACACTTGTAATTCTAACGCATCTTGTTCAAAAATTCCTTTTGCTAATTTTTCTATCTTAGCCTTCATGTTTTCCCATCCAATCTTTTCTCCATCTTTTCTGAAATAAAGTATAACATATTCTAAAAAAACTGTCTATGGGGCAAGGAAGAAAGAATTTATAAATTCTGGAATATTGTTTTGTTT
>CAJUHN010000165.1:7412-8920 GCA_910585935.1 uncultured Lachnospiraceae bacterium
TGACAGAGGTTCGCAAAGGCAAGAAATATTCCAACGAAGCCGCGCTCTCGCTCCGTTTCAGACGTAATGGTACTAAATTCGCAGCCCCGCTTCTTGCGGAGCTGCTCATTAAGTACCAACGTCTTCCAAGGGGCTTCTTTTGGAATTATTTCTTGCCTTTGCTAGTTTGTTATCTGTTCTGGAGAAATTAGAAAAAAATCATACTGGTTAAAAAATTTTAATTTTCTTTCTCTTTTTTTTGTATTTTGTTTTTCTTTTTATAAATTTTTCTGCCTATCAATACAGAGATTAAAATGATTGCTCCCCATAATATTAAATAAGGAAGATATATGATAAAACCAATCGTTGTGTTTTGGATTCCTTGCCAAATATCGGATAGGCTATTAGCAAAACCTTCTGTGATTTTTTCCCATGCTCCTTTTTCTTTTTGTGGTGTGAGCTTTTGTACTTCTTCTATATGTAAAGAAATCGTGCTGTATTCTATTTGATTATTCATCACTCTGAGTTGTGATTCATAATTTTGTGATTCATATCTGATTTCGGAAAGTCTGCTCTCAATCGTGATAATATCTTCCATTGTTTCCGCTCGTTCTAAAAGTTCAAATAGTCTTTCTTGTTCTATCTGTAATGCCATTTTATGGCTTTCTATATCCACATATTGTAATGTGACATCTCGTATGTTTTCATCTTTCCATATCACATTAGAGATTTCAGAAACCTCCTTCACAAAATTATCTAATTGATTGCTAGGAATCCGGATGCTCATAAAAGCAGATCGGTTATTGTTTGAGATATAGTAACTCCTCGCATTGATTTCTTCTGCTTCTACATATCCTTCTAACTCATTCACTCTTTTTCTCACATTTCCTAATAAAGTATCAAATTCTTCTGTTTCTACATCCATAGACACTGTTTTTATCAATTTTCTATTCGTATTTTCATTTTGAGCTACCTTATCATTTTCACCTTCTGCTTCTGTTTCCTGTGTATATTTGTCACTATAATATATATTGCCGTTTGTTTGAGATACGGTTGCTTGTGAGGACATATTATCTAATTCTGTATACTTTGCACTTCCACATGCTGTTAAAAATAAAAGTATTCCAACTATCGTAAAATAATACAGCCATCTGTTTCTTTTCATTTTATTTTTCCTCCTCTATTGATTTACTGTTTAAATCACATCTCCCTTCGCTGCCTATTTTTGACCTCATCTTTTATTACTATTATAATACCATTCTCTTTTTAAATCAAGCTGCCCTTTTGTTTTACTCATCTTTTCTATACAATTCAACCCTTTTTACTATAGAAAAGTTCATACCTTATTTTCTATCTTATAATATCACTCACTCTCTATCTCCAGAAAAGCCAAAAACTAGCTTAAGGCAAGGAACGATTCCAAAAGAAGCCCCTTGGAAGACGTCGGCACTTAATGAGCGGTGCGGTCACGCGCCGAGAATTTAGTACCGCTACGTCTGGAACGGAGCGAAAGCGCGGCTTCGTTGGAA
>CAJUHN010000166.1 GCA_910585935.1 uncultured Lachnospiraceae bacterium
GTGCGGTGACGCGCCGAGAATTTAGTGTCCGTTACGTTTGGAACGGAGCGGGAGCGCGGCTTCGTTGGAATAGTTCCTTGCCGGAGCGTTTCTTTTGCTTTTAAAGTAGATGGAATTGTAACAAAAAACTTATTGACAAAGCACTATCTTGTATGTATAATAATACGAGTGTGTGTAATGTCACCAGTTGGAGGGCATGATGCAGATTAATTTATCAGAGCTTATATCCAAAGAAGGCAAGATTCTAGAAATAGAAGCTGTTTATGAACCAGAGGTCTTTCGGACAAAATTAGGAGATTATCCTATTGTAAAGAAAGATCCTATACAGCTTCGATTTACAAATCTAGGAGAAAAGCGTATTTTATTGGAAGCAGTAATTTCTATTTCACTTTTGTTTCCATGTGATCGTTGTCTGGAAGAGGTACAGAAAGATTTTCATATTGAGGTAGAGAGAGAATTTGATATGAAGCTATCAGACACAGAACGGATAGAAGCCCTTGACGAAACAAATTTTATCAGTGGAAACAACTTAGATGTGGATGCTTTTGTCTATGGTGAGATTTTATTAAATTTACCTATGAAAGTTCTATGCAGAAAAGACTGTAAAGGAATTTGTAATAGATGTGGTACAAATCTCAATTATGGGACTTGTAACTGTGATACCACGGAGTTAGATCCACGTATGGCAAAAATCCGTGATATTTTTGAAAATTTATGATCTTATTTTAAGGGAGGTGTAAACCATGTCTATCTGTCCTAAGAATAAAACTTCTAAAGCTAGAAGAGATAGCCGCAGAGCAAATTGGAAAATGACTGCTCCTAATCTTGTAAAATGCAGCAAATGCGGCGAACTGATGATGCCTCATAGAGTTTGTAAGGCATGTGGTTCTTATAACAAAAAAGAAATTATTTCTGTTGAATAATGGAGAAAAGAGCTGTCCTTTTTGGGGATGGCTTTTTGTCTATTTATTAAAAAATAAAAATTATGATTATAAATGGGGGTATAGTATGAAGAAAATAAACAAAATGATTTTTACATTGATAGGTGGAATGTTTTTTGCCTGTAGTACAACTTTTCATGTAAATGCGGATTGGAAAACAGAAGATGAGAAGTGGTGGTATGCTACTGAAAACGGATATAAAACAGGTTGGGAATACATAGCAGGAAAATGGTATTATTTTGATGAAAGCGGCTGGATGCAGACAGGCTGGCAGCAGATTGATGGAAAGTGGTATTATTTGAAAGATTCTGGAGAGATGATGACAGGCTGGAAGGAGATAGATGGTCAGAATAATTGGTATTATTTTGAAAATTCTGGTGCTATGCGGACGGAAGATCTAGCAGAAAATGGTGTGATTTATCATTTTGATTCTTCAGGAAAATGTGTGAATCCTACAGAAGAGCAGCAGGCACAAGTAAAAACAACGCCTACAATTCCAACCAAGTATTCATTAGGAACATGGAATGGAAATGTCTTTTCCAGTGAGTTATTGAATTTAAGCTTTACGTTTCCAAATGATGTCACAAGAATATCTTTATATGATTTAAAAGAATTAGGGATGAATATGGACGTAATTGATTTATTCAATGATGGAGCGACTTCTGCACAAGAAAATTTAGAAGATTATGAAACGGCTATTGATTTTGCTTTAATATTAGATGATGAATATTCTAATATGGAGTTACTATGGGAAAATATCACTGGGTTTGAAATCACAGAGTCGGATTATCTAGAAGTTTTTAAACAATCCGATTATATGTATGTATTACAATTTTTAGGTGCTCCAATAAAATATATGAAAGAAGAAACTGTTCAGATAGGGGGACAAACCTTTTTGAAATTATCTATTTGTTTTAATGATATGGGATATCAGGATATTTATGTGATAAAAAAGGGAAATTTTATGGGAGTTATGTTAGTAACTTATTCTTTAGAAAGTGCTGATATAGTGCAAGGAATTCTTGATTCTGCTACAGCTATTATAAAATAAATTGATAAAAAATAGGATAGTCTGATAGAAATAGGTCTGCTTATCCGTAACAGTTCAGACTTTTTATTTGTTATTATGAAATTCGTTTTTCACAGAGTAGAACCTTCAACAATCTAGCGAAGGCAAGGAAGTATTCCATAAGAAGCCCCTTGGAAGACGTCGGCACTTAATGAGTAGTTTCGCAAGAAGCGAAACGGCGAATTTAGTACCGTTACGTCTGGAACGGAGCGCGGCTTTGATGGAATACTTCCTTGCCGTAGCGCCCCCTTTGATGCCCAAATAAACAGAACTGTAACATTTATGGAAGAGAGTTGCTGCAGAAGTATCTGGCGGCAGCTTTTTTATGAGAATTTTCAAAAATTGTTTGTCAGTTACATTTTTCCTAGAATGGAGAAGGAAAGAAAATGTAACGATAATCATAAGATTACTTAGAAAAATACATAAGAAAAAACAGATTAACAGTTGACAGCAGAAAATCCATTTAGTATAGTATCATATAGGTACGACAAGGAGGAAGGAACATGGCAGATAAAGTGAGGGTAGCGGTGGATGCTATGGGTGGCGATAACGCTCCGAAAGAGGTTATAAAAGGAGCGGTAGAGGCGGTCAATGCAAAAGAGGAAATCCAGCTTATTCTAGTCGGAGTAGAGGATAAGATAAAGCAGGAACTCGCGAACTATACTTATCCAAAAGAACGCATTCGTGTAGTACATGCGACAGAAATAATCACTACAGAAGAATCGCCAGTGATGGCAATACGAAAGAAAAAAGATTCCTCAATCGTGGTTGCCATGAATATGGTAAAGAATAAAGAAGCAGATGCATTTGTTTCAGCAGGGAGTTCTGGAGCGATTTTAGCAGGAGGACAGTTGATCGTAGGGAGAATTAAAGGAATTGAAAGACCACCGTTAGCCCCTTTGATTCCAACAGAAAAAGGCGTTTCTTTACTGATTGACTGTGGAGCAAATGTAGATGCTAGGGCATCTCATTTAGTACAATTTGCGAAAATGGGTTCTATCTATATGGAATATGTAGTTGGAATAAAAAATCCGAAAGTGGCAATTGTGAATATAGGTGCAGAAGAAGAAAAGGGAAATGCTTTAGTAAAAGAAACCTTTCCATTGTTAAAACAATGCCCAGAAATCAATTTCATTGGCAGCATAGAAGCGAGGGAAATTCCGAGCGGCTATGCAGATGTGATTGTATGTGAAGCATTTGTAGGAAATGTAATTTTAAAACTATATGAAGGTGTGGGTTCTACATTTAAAAAAATGGTGATCAATGCTTTAAAGAGTACAACTCTTTCTAAAATAGGGGCACTATTTGTAAAATCTGCTGTGAAAGATACATTAAAATCCTTTGATGCGAGTGATTATGGAGGAGCACCTTTATTGGGACTAAATGGATTGGTAGTAAAAACACATGGAAATGCAAAAATGAAAGAAATAAGAAATTCTATTATGCAGTGTGTGATATTTAAAGAGCAACAGATTAATGAGAAAATAAAAGAGAGGATTATTGTAAAAGAGTAAAGAAAGGACGGAACAATATGGAGTTTGAAAAGTTACAAAAAATTATTTCTGAGGTTTTAAATGTAGGAGAAGACGAAATCACAATGGATACCACATTTGTAGATGATTTAGGAGCTGATTCTTTGGATATTTTTCAGATTATTATGGGAATTGAAGAAGAATTTGATATCGAAATCGCTAATGAGGATGCAGAAAAAATTATATCTGTAGGTGATGCGGTAGAACAAATAAAGAATGCTCTTAACTAAGTAAAAAACCCAGAGGTTTCCTACTCTGGGCTTTTCCTTCTCTTATAGAAATATTGAAAATAGAAAAAATAGGAAGGTTGGTCAAATGAAACAAGAAGATTTATCAAAATTGGAAAAGACAATAGAATATTATTTTAAGAGTAAAGATTATTTAAAACAGGCGATGATACACAGTTCTTACTCAAATGAACATCATATTGATAAATTAAAAAATAATGAGAGGCTGGAATTTTTGGGAGATGCCGTACTGGAAATTGTTATAAGTGAATTTTTGTTCCATACTTATAAAGAAAAACCAGAAGGAGAATTGACCAAAATGAGAGCTAGTATGGTATGTGAGCAGACATTGACATTTTGTACAAAAGAAATAGAGTTGGGAAAATATTTATTATTGGGAAAAGGTGAGGATTTAAGCGGAGGAAGAGAACGAGATTCCATTGTTTCCGATGCGATGGAGGCATTGATCGGCGCGATCTATTTAGATGGAGGATTTCGGGCAGCAAAACAATTTATTGATCGTTTTATCTTAAAGGATATAGAACACAAACAGCTCTTTTATGACAGCAAGACTATTTTACAGGAAATCGTACAGAGCCAATATACAGAAACTCTAGGGTATGACCTGATAAAAGAAGAAGGACCCGATCATGATAAACATTATGAAGTAAACGCTTTCATCGGAAAAAAAGTGATAGGTACTGGAAGAGGGAGAACCAAAAAGGCGGCAGAACAAGAAGCGGCTTATCAGGGGATTCTCAAGCTGAAAAGAGAACAAAAAAATAAATAGAAAGAAACTTAAGATATCTTTAGGAAAAAGTAGAAGTGTTATGTATGAGCATGAAGGAACAGAGAATATATTCGTGCGGTTACATAATAGTTCTACTTTTTAACCTAAAAAAGAAAAGCGAATGAATTTGGAATATTTGATTATAAAAAGAGAAAAGACAAAAAATTTAAGATAGGGACAGGGAGTTTACATGTATTTAAAAAGTATTGAAGTACAGGGGTTTAAGTCATTTGCAAATAAAATCATATTTGAATTTCATAATGGCATTACAGGTATCGTAGGACCAAATGGGAGCGGAAAGAGCAATGTAGCAGATGCTGTGCGTTGGGTGTTAGGAGAACAGAGTGCAAAACAATTGCGAGGAGCGAAGATGGAGGATATTATCTTTTCTGGAACAGAGAACAGAAAATCACAGGGTTTTGCATATGTGGCACTGACTATTGAAAATTCTGATCATCAACTTCCTGTGGAATATGAAGAAGTGACAATAGCGAGAAGAGTATATCGTTCAGGAGAGAGTGAATATCTGTTAAATGGACATTCATGCAGATTAAAAGATGTCAATGAATTATTTTATGATACAGGGATCGGAAAGGAAGGTTATTCTATTATCGGACAGGGGCAGATCGATAAAATTTTAAGTGGAAAACCTGAAGAGAGAAGAGAACTTTTTGATGAAGCAGCTGGGATCGTGAAATTTAAAAGAAAAAAAAATGAAGCGGTGAAAAAATTAGAATCTCAAAGGCAAAATTTAGTGCGAATCAAGGATATTCTTTCTGAACTCGAAAAACAAGTAGAGCCTTTAGAAAAACAAGCACAGACAGCAAAAGAATATTTAAACTTGAAAGAAGAACTAAAAATCTATGATATCCATTTATTTTTGGCTGAAAATCAAGGACTGAAAGACCAACTAGAGAATGTACAGGCAAAACTTTCTATTGTACAGTGTGATTTTCAGAGTTCTAAACGCGCATATGAAAAGGCAAAAGAAGATTATGAAAAAGTAGAGAAAGAATTAGAAGAACTCTCAAAAAAAACAGAATTTACACAAAATCAGGCAGCACAAGAAAAACTTAGTAAAGAAAAAAAAGAGGGAGAAAAAAATCTTTTAAAAGAACAGATTCGCAGTGCAGGTGAACGAAAGGAAAACCTTTTTGAAAGGGAAAAAGCGTTAGAACAAGAAAGAAAGATAAAAGAAAAAGAGAAAGAAAATTGTGAAAAGGAAGAGAAGCGTTTACAAAAGCAATTACTACAAGCAGAGGAAAAAAAGAAAGAAGTTTCTACTAAGACAAAAGAAGTGACTGATAAAATTGAAACAGCTCTTTTAAAAGTGGAACAAGACAGAGCACAGATCATTGAGCTTTTAAATGAAAAATCAAATATAAAAGGGAATATCCAGCGATATGATACGATGTCAGAGCAGATTCAAATCCGGAAAGCACAACTTGGCAGTAAACTTTTACAATATAAAACAGAAGAAGAAGTGCAAAAGCAAAATATCACACAATTAGAAAAAGAATTACAGGAAATACAAGGAGAAATAAAACAAAAAGAGCAAAAACAGATAATTCTTTCCGAACAAATTCATAAAATTCATGAATGGAATATACAATTAGAACAAGAACAGACAAACTTACAACAGACGTATCACACAGAAAAATCAAAATTAGATACTCTTATCAATATGATAGAACGCTATGATGGCTATGGAATTAGTATCCGCAAAATTATGGAATTAAAAACAAAAAAAGAGGGAATTATTGGTGTAGTAGCAGATATCATAAAAGCAGAAAAAAAGTATGAAATAGCGATTGAAACAGCGCTGGGAGGAAATATCCAAAATATTGTAACAGATAATGAAACAACAGCAAAAGAATCAATAGAATATCTAAAAAAGAATAAATTTGGAAGAGCTACATTTTTGCCATTAGATGGAATTGACAGCCGAAACACTTTTGAGAAAAAAATAGTTTTAGAAGAAGAGGGAGTATTAGGAATTGCGAGTGATTTAGTGCAAGTGGAAAAAAAATATCATAAAATTGCTGTCTATCTATTAGGAAGAACTATTGTAGTAGATCAGATTGACCATGCCCTTTGGATCGCCCGAAAATATCATCATACCCTTCGCATTGTGACATTAGAGGGAGAGTTATTAAATGCAGGAGGTTCAATGACTGGTGGAACATTTAAAAATGCAGGAAATCTGTTAGGAAGAAGACGAGAGATGGAAGAACTTAAGAAAAAGACAGATTCCATATCGAAAAAATGGGAAGAAGTAAAGAAGCAGATAGAACAAAATAAAATAGAAAATGCAGAAAACAGAAATCTTTTAGAGGAACAAAAAGAGGGTTTACAAAAGAAATATTTATTACAAAACACCACAAATTTAAGCCTTTCTCATGCAAAGGAAGAACATGCACAGTTGATACAGCAATATTATAGTTATCTAGAAGAAAATAAAGAATTAGAAGATCAGATTTCGGATATCAAAACAGGAATAGAAGAACATACAAAAACAGCCAAAGAATTTGAAATAAAACAAAATGAGTTGGAAAGGGAAGTAGAAATACTATTAAAACAAACAGAAGAAGATAAAAAGAGAGAACAAAAACAAAAAGAAACTTTAGAAGAGAGTCGGCTGATATATGCTAATATAAAGCAAAAACGGGACTTTTTAATAGAAAATAAAGAACGTGTGCAAAAAGAGATAGAGAAATTTAAAAAAGAAGAAACACAAATAGAAGAAGAAAGAGAAAAATTAGAACAAGAAAGAAAAGAAAAAGAACATAAGATACAACAGATAAAAGAGGATATTTTAAAAGCGCAAAAAAAGAATGAAGAATTAGAAAAGGATTTGGCTGTGTTTCAACAGGATAGAGAAAAATTAACGCAATCACAGAAGAAAAATTTTGCCAGAATGGAAGAACTTTCAGAGCGTATAACGGCTTTAGATAAAGACAGTTTTAGGTTAAATAGTCAAAAGGAGAATTATGAAGAAGCGTTAGATGCAAAGATTCATTATATGTGGGAAGAATATGAACTCACTTATAGTGAAATAAAAGAAGCAAAACAAGCAGGAAAATATGTATTAGAAGAGAAAATAGACAGCGCTTTGATGAAAAAACGAGTGAATAATCTGAAAAATAAAATTAAAAATTTAGGCACAGTAAATGTTAATGCTATAGAGGATTTTAAAGAAGTTTTTAAACGATATCAATTTTTAAAAACACAACATGAGGATTTGATTACAGCAGAAAAGACATTATTACAGATCATTGAAGAGTTAGATGCAGGAATGAGAAACCAATTTAAAGAAAAATTTAAAGAAATACAGGGGGAATTTAACAGAGTGTTTCAGGAATTATTTGGAGGAGGAAAAGGAACACTCGAATTAGTAGAGGAAGAGGATATTTTAGAGGCAGGAATTAGAATTATTTCTCAGCCACCGGGGAAAAAATTACAAAATATGATGCAGCTTTCGGGAGGAGAAAAGGCTTTGACTGCCATAGCGTTGTTGTTCGCGATTCAAAATTTGAAGCCATCTCCATTTTGCCTATTAGATGAGATAGAAGCGGCATTAGATGATTCTAATGTGGGAAGATTTGCTCAGTATTTACATAAGCTCACAGAACATACGCAATTTATTGTGATCACACATAGAAGAGGGACTATGGAAGCGGCGGATAGACTCTATGGGATAACGATGCAGGAGAAAGGAGTGTCTACATTAGTTTCTGTGAATTTAATTTTATCAGAGGAGGCTGTTTCTTAGAAAGAAAGAGAGGTAAATTTTAGGGGAAGTGAGTGAGTTTCCGCGGCAGCAAGAAATTTTCCAACGAAGCCGCGCTCTCGCTCCGTTCCAGACGTAGTGGTACTAAATTCTCGGCGCGTCACCGCACCGCTCATTAAGTGCCAACGTCTTCCAAGGGGCTTCTTTTGGAATAATTTCTTGCTTTCGCTGCCTTGTTGGCTGTTCTAGGAGTGATTTTATCTATACTTTTTCATGAATTTATATAAATTTACTTTTTGGTTTATATAGAATAATAAGTAAGGTTTATAATCTATGGGGAATGTTTTCTATCATAATAATTTGGCAATTATGAAACTAAAATATAGTTAGAATGGCGATAAAGTAGCGCAGAGCAAAAACTATTCCATAAGAAGCCCCTTGGAAGACGCTTGCCCGTTAATGAGCAGTTCCGTTA
>CAJUHN010000167.1 GCA_910585935.1 uncultured Lachnospiraceae bacterium
GCAAGGAAGTATTCCATAAGAAGCCCCTTGGAAGACGTCGGCACTTAATGAGCGATTTCGCAAGAAGCGAAACCGCGAATTTAGTACCGCTACGTCTGAAACGGAGCGAAAGCGCGGCTTCGGTGGAATACTTCCTTGCCTCCGCGGCTCTCCCTTTCAAATCTCCCCCTCCTATTTCGTCCCATCAAAGAAATTCGTCACCCATCCATCTGTTTCAAATAAGAAAAAGTGTTCTGGTCCTAGCATCAACTGTCCTTGCTTTCTTAACACAGGCACGACATGAAACCCCCATCTTTCCTCATCTGCGAGCACAAAAAATTTTAATTCCTGATTCACAATCGAATCCACATCATCCTGCAAAATTTCCTCTCGATATTTCCTCACAATATTCTCTGGCTGTTCCTCCTTAAAATCCTTTGGATTAAAAGCACAATTATATTTATACTGTTCCTGTCCCTCCGCATTTTTTAAAATCAATTCCAGATTCAAATCCGCCATATTCCTAGAAATATACCCTCTGATATTCTCTCTATCCAGACTATGAATCAATATCTTCTCTTCCCCCGTATGCGTCCTAGCTGTAATTAAATATGGAAATACTGGCTGTTCATTTACAATTCTTATATTCGCATATCCAAATTTTTTATCCTTTAAATATTTAATCGCCCCATCTAAACAGATAAGTTTCAATTCATATTTCCCCTGAAAATTATTCTCTCTTTTCGACGATTCAATAATCTTCCCCGGAATAAACTCCTTGAGCGCATCCCGAAAAAGCTCAATCTTACAAGACTGCCCGGTCAGACGCAAAATAGAATATTGCGGCAAATCCCCATTTTCATAAGAAGGATAAATAAACCGTTTCACAATCCCATAAATATCCGCCTTTAAAAGCCGATTCAATTCATGAATACTCAAATACACCGTCGGAATATCCTTGATCAAATGCAGCCCGTCCCCCTCTCGCACAGACAACTTCCACCTATCTACCACCAACGTCTTTGTCACTGTTTCTGTAAAATCTATACTGCTAACTGCTATTCTCAAAATATCCTTTGGACTAAAAAACTCCTGCTTAATCTGTTCCGCTATTTGAAACAAAAAATAAAAATTATTTTTTACCGCATAATATTCTAAATTACTGCTATGTTCATACTCCTTAAACTTAGTAGGCAGCACTTGCTCTGCCTTTTGATATTCCTCATCCAAACTGCCATACACTTCTTTTATACTCGTTTCATCTACACGCCTGAAAATATCATTTCCCAACCCCCAAATAATCTGTGCTGGTTCTATCATCTCTATCTGTGCGAGCGAACGCGCCAAAGAAATTTTCAATAATTGCATAATACGATAAGTGAGATTATTCCCTCCAAAATTAGTATCTCCATTCTCATATGCCGTGGCGATATCTATCTGATAAGACACCCTTTGATCTTCTATCCGAAACGTACAAGAAGACAAATCCGTTGTCCCTCCTCCACAGTCAATCACCAGCGCCTTATACTCTTCCCCCTCTTCATATTGATGCTTTTCCACTAATTCTGAAATAGAATTATAAATCACCGCAACACCTTCATCTAACATATCCTGTTCTTCCAACTCATATTCTGGAAAAATCTCTTTAAAAAACTCTATAAACAAATTTTTCTGTTTCACAGGAGCAGAAATATGCAGCCCCTTAAAATTACATTTAAACCTCTGTCTAGCTGTCGCAATCACATACTCTAAAAAAGCCCTTATCATATCTCTTCTTTTCACAAAACTTCTATGCCCATTTCTATCCGCAATCTCTTCCACCCTATCCGCATCACTCACCCAACGCTTCAAATCATAAAAAATACAAAACCCTTCCTCTAAATAACTCTTATGAAATAACTGATTCGCCTGATGCCCAAACGCATACTGAATATTCTTTCCATCCACCTGAATGATTCCCACCACCGTAGGCAAAATAGGCGTCATTTCTTCTCCCTTTTCCACGTCCAAATAATAAACATAATTCACCTGATCCTTTTTTAACCGTTCCGCTGCCGGATCATCTCCTAACTGCTCCAAATACCCTGTATCCAAATAAATCCCTGCCGTAGTATTAGAAGTCCCAAAATCAATCGCCAATGGCATATTACTTTCCAATATCTCTTTCACCTGAAAACTCATAATAGGAACAGAATACACTAAAATATGCTCTGGCAAAAGCGCATGTTCTTCCATATAAATATGATATAATAAATCCGACTGACTCTTATCCATACAATACAAAGTATAATTTCTCACCGAAGATTCATAACACTCAATCTCCTCCGACTTCGTTAAATATAACTGTTTCGTATCCCCCTGATACGCGCGCACTTGAAAAATCGCACAAATTTCATCTCCACTCACCAAAAGCGCATTCGTATCCACAATATCCGAATGATAGCCTATCGTAAATTGATCAAAATACTCGATAGAAAGCCCCTGATATGCCGTAATCTTCGCACACCCCTTTATCACCTTAGACTGATAATGTATTTTCGCTGTCTTTATCAAAGTTTCTAACCGTTTCATTCCCTCCACCGAAGACTTTGTAATAAACAGCTTCTCCTTCCTCCCACGAAACCGCATAATCTGCCGAATTAATTCATCTTTATCTAATGGCGATTGTATCCCATTAATAATTTTCTCCCTATAACAAATTTCCCTGAGCTGATAAGTTGTCATAAACTCCAGCTCTTCCCTGCTATAATACTGATGTTTTTCCTTTTTCAATCCATCTTTATTTAAAGTATAACTAAATCGATTCATCTTTCCCAAACCCTTCCCAGCATTTTCTCATTCCATCATCCAACTCACTTTTCTTCTAAATCAAATACCCTTCTACAATCATCCGCTTAACTCATTGCTCCCAGAAATAAATCTTAATAAATTTCTATTTCATTTATTTTCATTGTCTTATCCACACCAATCACCCCAAAATGATATTTCCAAAATACCCTCACCTGATAACTCAAAGGAAGAAACATTTCCAATACAAACCGCAATGCCCTCTCTTTCCTCTCCGTCTTTCTATCATCTACATATAACAACAACTTTTGCTTCTCTGCTTTCACCTGATACAACATAGCATTTGGATACAAAACCAAAACCGCCTTCCGAAATAACACCAGAGAAGACCCCGTCTGCTGTTGTGCAAACACCAACGTAGTCAACCGATTCTGCTGATGAGATTTTATACAATTAAAATTTCGGGCGACCTCCTCCCCAAAATTTCCTCCTGCTATCTCTTCCATAAACTTCCGAATATATAATTCCCGTTTAGAAATCCCATGTTTTAAATCTGTATATAACAACACATGAATCGCACAATCAAACAAATACCTTTGAAACTCCTCAAAATCATCTACTTCCTCTTTCAATAAATCCCGAAAAATATCACAAAACCGATATAACGCATTAATCTCTATCCTCTTTTTTCTAACAACATCTTGATTGATAACAGAAAAAGACTGCTCATAATAAGGGCTATAATCCTCTGCCTGTTCAAAAAACAAATCTTCCTCTTTTATCCCTGATTCCTTTGCACGCAATGCAATATCCCAAATAAAATTCATAAATAACTCCCTTTCCTTTGTTGTAACTTTCCCCCACTACCTTTAAACAGTTGACAAACTCTTCCCTTATAAAAACATCCCCACACAATAATACTCTGGAAACAACTTCTGTATCTGCGTCACCAAAAAACTCATAATATCTTCATTCAAATAATCCTGTTTCCTCTGTTTAAAATATAATATCATCGTCTGTTGAGATGTCCCAATTCGGATTTCATCCTTTATAAAATCATCCATAGAATAAGTCAGTATCTTCTTCTTTTCCGGTTTCCTATTCTGTACCTTTACCTCTTCAAATGTGATATAATCCTCATATTGAAAAGAAGCTATCAACCTCGCAATTTCTGATTTTGTCTTCACACTTTTTTGATACATCTGATTAATACTCCCCACAAAACTCTCCTGATATTGATTAGAAAGCACAGGATAAAGATACTTCAACTTTTCTGGCTTTTTATTAATCCGATATATCCTCCAATTACAAGGATCTTTCACAGGACAAGTCATAATCAAATCCCCTTCTAGCCTCCGAATATTGGTAATCTCAATATCCGTATTACAGATCAAATATTGACTATTTGCATCTAACCGATGCGCAAAAATCCGATGTTCATAATTAATCTTATCAATACAAGGATCAGGATACGTGCTAGTCTTCTCTGTAAACGCCGTCAAATTCCAAAGAGGTATATACTGATACCTCACAGATGCCTGATATTCCTCAAAATCCACCCTAATCTCCTGTATCATTTCCTCCTGATTCTCACATAACTCACAATCCTCTGGCAATACTAAATATACATCAAACATTTTATGTAAATACGCACTGCACACCGTCATCCAAGGCAAATAATTAGATCCAAAAATATGATAAAGCTCTTGTATCATATCCAAATAATCCCTATTCTTCTTCACCAAAAACAAAACGGAATACTCTTTCTTATCCGTCCGAATAACCCCCTTATATCGGCGATTCTCATCTGAAAATTCCCTCACCTTCTGTATATTCGCCTCCAAATATATCGTATATAACCGATAAGGCTCTCCCCCCTTTACACATTCCCATAAACTCTCTAATTCTATTTCCTTCTCCTCTACATCACTTTCCCTCATAGGATTCATAAATAAATCCGTAGCATCATAATGTTCTAAATCCGTGAGCGTCAAATAAATTGCATAATCATTCTGTTTCGATTGAAACTCCCTTAACACCCTCTTTTCCAACCCCTGATATTCCTTTTGCGTATACTCAAATAACTCTAACATCAACTTCCCCACCACTTCCTTAAAAACCACCTTATCCTTTAAAGATTCTATCTCTAATAAACGCTTATCAATATAATCCTCCATATTAAAATCTGGCTCAAATATCCTCTTATCCATAATCAATACCTCACATTTTCCTTATCCAAAATCAATCTATAACAACACATACTAAATTCACCCACAAATATTCCCTCCCACACTCCACCCAAAGGTTCGCACAGAAAGGGAATACCTCTTCCAACGAAGCCGCGCTCCCACTCCGTTCCAGACGTAGCGGACACTAAATTCGCAGCCCCGCTTCTTGCGGAACTGCTCATTAAGTGCCAACGTCTTCCAAGGGGCTTCTTTTGGAAGAGGTATTCCCTTTCTGTGCTAGTTTATCGCATGGATAAACTGATAAAACACCTTGGTAATCCCTACAAACTATTATAATTTTTTGGCACTCTACAAAACCAAAACTTCTATTTTTACACTTTTATATACATATAATACATAACACCATACAACTCTTTTTATTCACCCCAGAACAGCCAACAAACGAGCAAAGGCAAGGAATAATTCCAAAAGAAGCCCCTTGGAAGACGTTGGCACTTAATGAGCAGCTCCATAAGGAGTTGCGAATTTAGTACCGCTACGTCTGGAACGGAGCGAAAGCGCGGCTTCGTTGGAATATTCCTTGCCGACGCGCCCCTTTGTCAAAATGTTCTCAACTCACTTCCCCCAACTCAATCCCCTCCATTCCTTTTGTTTCTTTCTCTATTGGCTGAGATAACACCCCAGATTCCTCTTCCCCCTCCCCCATTTCAGGCAGATTCTCCGATGTACTCTCCTCTATCGAACTTTCTGTTTCCTCTTTTTCTTCCTCCGTTGTGGTTTCCTCTTCCGTACTTGTTTCCATATTCTTAGAACTCTCTTCTAAAAGCTCCTCTCTCTCCTTCTCTAAATCTAAAAGCTCCATTTTCCTTCCAATTTCGTCCACTTTATCATCATTTTTTAAAGAAGCATAAATATCCTTTGCAAATAAATAATACTTCTTCGCCATAAGAAAATCTTTCTGTTCGATACATTCCTGTGCCTCTAAAAGATATTCCTGCGCCTCTTTTTCCTTTTCTTTTTGCTCTTCTATTTTCTTATTCGCAGCCTGCAGTTTCGTATTCACTGCCTCTTTTTGTATTTCATCCCCTAATTCTATATATTTCTTCAATGCAGTTGTATAATAAACCTTCGCACTATCATAGTCCTGAGCAGCGAAAGCACTATCTCCCTGCGCCACAATACTAGCCCCTGCAGTCTGTTCTGCCGCTTCTTCCTGCACCTTTTTATCCTTTTCTTCTATATCCTTTTTCTGATCCTCATACAACCTTTCCAACGCGGCTATCGCAGAATTTCTTCCCTCATCAAAATATATCTTGCCTGCTAATGCCTTTGCTTCTAAGTATTTTTCTTCCGCTTTTTCATATTGAAGGTTTAAAGCCAACGTATCCCCCAAAGAAATTAAATCATAAACAGATAAATAATCTGCCGTCACTTCTAACCCCTCCTCAATATACTCCTTTCCCAGATTATCTGCATAACGAGAACGATTCGATGCCTTTTGATAAGCCTGCTGCGCTTGATCATATTTTTTCTCATCTAATTTTTCATCTGCCGCTATCACACTTTCAATCAACTTTTTATAATTCTCTAATTCTTTTTTCATCTTTTTATCTTTCACTTTTTCCGCCAATTCTATCGCCTTATCCACCTCTTCTGATGCCCTAACATAATTATCTGATTGAATATATTCAATCGTACTCAAATACTTTTCATTCATCTCCTCTATATTTTTTCTTTTCTTATCATATCTGACATACAAAATAATACTCAACGTAATAACCACTGTTAAAATAGGAATGAGCGCCATAATAATTTTTTTAATTTTTCTTTTTTTATTTGGATCTATATAAACCTTATTGACAAATATAGTGACAAATGTATATTTTTCTAAATTCTTTGGCTGTTTTGATAATAATAAATCTTCTATTGCATCCACCGTTTCTTGTGGTTCTGTCGTCGCATCTGCAAATGCATCTTTTAATTCCCCTTCATCTACATACTCCCAAATCCCTCTGGTATATAAAGCGATTACATCAGAATTACTTAATTTTATTTTTTTAGAAATAAATGGATAAAATCCTTCTTTTTGCCCTAAATAACAATACAAATTATTTCTCTCTTCATGCTGTTCTAATTTATCCGCCTCTATTTTATGCATCTGTACCATATCCGCACTCAAAGAAGTATCTTTCGACTGCTCCTTTAAAAAACCACTGCGGTACAGACGCAGGCGAGTATTCCCCGCCTGTCCATACCGCAGTTTTATATAATCTGTAACTATAACAGTAATAGAAACCTTTAACTTCATCTTACTTTTCGCATGAAGCAAAGCGTTATTTGCGGACTTCAGACAAGCAGACAACCTTCTTTTACTCATAGATGGTGCTTCCGTAAATGTAGAAATCACAGTATCAACTGCCAGTTTCGCCGCTATCGCATCAATCTTATCATCTATGCCATCTGCTACCACATAACAGGCGAATTGATCTAACTCCACAAAGCCAAAAGAATCCGTATTTTTTAAATCTTTATTCGCTTCTGATGTAAATGCTGTCAAAAACTCTGCATTCTGTTTTCTCATGCCCTAACTCCTTTTTCTATCCCCAGCAAGATTACACTGGCATTGTCTTTTTCTATTTCTTTTTCTTTATATTGATTGACCGCATCCATAAGCTGATATGCCTTTGTCTGACAATTCTCCCTATTCGATAAAATCTGTTCTATCTCCGCAAAAGGAAGCAATTCATACAGCCCATCGCTCATCACAACAACGATATCCCCTTTTTTTAAACCAACTGGCGTATCAAACAATTCAATATCCCGAAATCCGTCTTGTCCTATGTAATTAAAAAGCCTATGATTATCTAACAGAGTCAAAGCATCCTGTCTTGAAATTTTTCCTTCTTTAAAATATTCCTCTGCCAATGCATGAACCGTATGTCCCGTAGACATAGGAACTAAATCCCCCTTCCGATATACACATACCTTTACATTTCCCACCACTGCATAATATAAATAATTATCTCTTATCATCACACAGCCTACACTAGCTGCCCCACGCCGTTCATTTTCTAAGCTTTTTAATATCTCTCGATTCGCACTGTGAAAAGCCTTCCTAAAATAATAAAGTGGATTATCAAATGCATTATATTCTTTAAATAACTCTATAAAAGTTTCCACCGCTATCCTACTCGCGATTCTTCCTCCATATGCCTTTCCCATGCCATCAGAAAGCACCCCTAACACGCCTGCTTCTGTTGTCATAGTATCCAAATTATCCTCTTGTACCTCTCTTCCCCCAATCGTCATAGAACAACCAATATCAATCTCCTTTTGATTTCCTCTTCTCTTTCCTCTCGGATATAAATACATCTTTGTTATCTGTATCAAAATAACTGCACTACACAAACATATCATAATAATATAAGGTGTGCTCATCCATAATTCTCCCTTCTGCCACCTGTATTTCTATTATAATTCACCTCTTCACTTCTCTAAATAAAATAGTAATAAAATTATAATTATTATCCTAAAAATTCACTTCCACCACCAAAAAAAATCAACAATCCCATACACCATTACATTAATCTTCAATTAAATAATCGTGCCCCTCCAAACACCATATAAATGCCAACTTTTCTATATCTCCCACCTAGATTTTATAACTTATCGTAACATTCATTTTTCCAAAAGTAGAGCAGCCAACCAAACAGCGAAGGCAAGGAAGTATTCCATAAGAAGCCCCTTGGAAGACGTCGGTACTTAATAAGC
>CAJUHN010000168.1 GCA_910585935.1 uncultured Lachnospiraceae bacterium
TACCTACACCACTGATATAAAGTAAGCTTTTGAGGTGAGGATACCCCTTAAAAGACCCTTAGAAGACGTCGGTGCTTAATGAGCCAAACCCTTATGGGTTGGGGCGAATTTAGTATCCGTTACGTCTGGAACGGAGCGAAAGCGCGTCTTATAAGGGGTATCCTCACCTCAAAAGCTGATCCATGTGCGACTCAATCACCTCCCCATTCATTCTTTTAAATAAAAAAGTATAAAATTACAAAATATTGGAAAAAATAAAAATAATATACACATAGGGTCAATGATAAGGAGGAGTTTTCTTGAAAAGATGGTATATCATTTCTTTTTTTGCCATTGGTATTTTATTTTCTATCGCATATTATGCCAGTTACCGTGTCACTATGGATAAGGTAGAGATGCCGCCTATATCCAATAACATAACAGAACCTATTACCTATATCGCAGCCGAAAATGTAAAAGAAGCTATCATTCAAAATAATACCACTTATATCATAGAATATTATTCGTTAATTGAAAATACTATTTCACAAGAAATCATAGATGTTCCATCTGAAGTAGTGGGATTTAATCGAAAGAAATTAACAGATTATATTCAAGAATATATGGAAAATCTACCAGAAGAAGAAAGAAAAGCAGGACTGATCAGTTATGAATTAACTACATTTTCAGAAGATAAAGTAATTGTAAGAAAAACTTATTCTACTCCTAAAATAGAATATACCTTTTATTTAGATGTACAGATGGGAAAAGTAATTGTAAGACAAGTTTCTGATGATACTCTATATGCCTATACAGAAATAAAATTTGCAGATTTGCCAGAAAATCTCAAGCAGGAAATTCTATCTGGAAAATATATAGAAAACATAGAAGAATTATATGAATTTTTAGAAACTTACAGCAGTTAATCTCTCTTTTTATCTAAAAAACTGTTGCATGAATGATATGATAACCAATATCATATTTCATGCAGCAGCTTTTTTTATTTGCTATTGATCTATTTTATAGTAAATGTAGTATTCTCGCCACCACTATGATTTTTTCTCCTAATGGCATACGACGCAGATCATTTTCATCAATACATTTTAATAATAACAGCATAACAAAATAAATAATCACTCCTACTAAAATAGAAATTAAAAGAGCAAAAAGATTACTTTTTACTGTCTTATAAAGTAAATAATAAATTCCATATACAATACCCCCCATGAATGTAGAAGATATCGCAGGCAATAAGAATGTTTTAATCCACTCTTGTTTATAGGATAATTTCGCCTGAATCGTGAGTGCATTTAACACACAAATAATCAACGCAAATATAATATAAGAAATTAAAACTCCATAGATATGAAGTTTACAGACGCCAATTAAAAAGGCTAATATCACTAAATGAAGTACCAAAGAAATCGTGGCATGTGTTACAGGTTTTTTCATTAAATTAATTCCCTGCAAAACAGCGTTTGTGATAGTAGATAAAGAATAAAAGATAACCGCGATTGTACCAAAACGTAATAAATTCACATCAATATCGCTCACATTATGAAATAATAATGTTAAAATCGGTTTTGCTAATACGCTGAGTCCTATTGCAGATGGAATCGCTACTATCATGGTAAAACGTATGGAATATTGAATTTTATTCGCTATTCTCCCTTTTTTTCCAGCCGCCATTTCTTCGCTAAAATCTGGTACAATAGAAGTGGCTAAAGCAGTCGCAATCGCTACAGGAACCATTATCATGATTTTATACTTTCCTGTAAATACTCCCCAAAGTGCTGCTACCTCTTCTTCTTCCATTTTCGCAGCAATTGGCATTAAATTACTAAATAATGCGCCATCAAATGTAGTAGATATATTGAAAATAATAGAGCTTAAAATAATGGGAGCAGATGTCCATAATAACTTTCTAGCAATATCTGCATAATCCTCTTTATGGCGTGATTTATCCTTTTTCATTTGTTTTCTTAAAAGATTTTTATATAACATAAAAACTAAAATCAGGAAGATTAAACCTGCTATCGCTCCGATGCATGTTCCCATTGTGCCGCCTGCTGCGCCATATGCTTCTGCATGGGAACGTGAATTTGTCACTAAGTCATAATTTTTCCCAACATGAAATAGATAAGAGGCAGCGACTAAACTGATCACAGCATTTACAATGGCTTCTATTACTTGAGAAATTGCTGTTGGAACCATCGTTCCCATACCTTGAAAATATCCTCTTAAAATTCCCATAATGGATAGAATAAAAATAGTCGGTCCTAATATTTTTAAAGCATAGGTACTCATAGGCTGATTACTCAATTTTCCTGCGATAAATCCTGCCCCAAAATATGTGATAGCGCCAGTTATAATACCAATAACAATAGCTATTATCATCGCACATTGAAATACACGATAAGAATTTTTAAACTTTCCTTCTCCGTTTCTTGCTGCTACTAATTTCGATACTGCAGTAGGTAATCCGTGATAAGAAAGAAGAAGCATAACGGAATAAGGTTCAAATGCAAAAGAATAATATCCCATTCCCTCGTCACCAATGATATTTGTCATAGGAACTCGATATAACAAACCGATAATACGAACGATTAAACCTGCTATTGCTAAAATACTTCCCTGTACAATGAAATTATTGGTTCTTCTGTTACGTTTACCCATTGATTAGGTCCTTTCTGGTAAAAGCCTCTGGAAGAAGGTCTTTTACTGGTATTTCCCGAATTCCTTCATTTTTATCTTCTATTATGACTGTACCATCTAACATAAATTCCGATATAAATTGACGGCAAATGCCACAAGGATATGCAAATGTTCCATTAGAACATACAATCGCAATTTTTTCAAATTCCTGATATCCCTCTGAAATAGCTTTTACCATCGCTGTTCTTTCTGCACAAATAGCTGCGCCATAAGAGGCATTTTCTATATTACAGCCTGTAAATACTTTTCCATCCTTTGTCAGCAAAGCTGCTCCTACTGAAAAATTAGAATATGGTGAATATGATTTTTTCATTCCCTCTTTTGCAGCCTGAAGTAATGCTTCCTTTGTCATCTCTATTACCTCCTGAATTGTACCATTATTCGATTTCTATTTTATTTGTTCTATCATTTTGAATAATACATACCCATGTTTTTCCTCGATTTAATACAATTTCTGTTCCAGATTCATCATAATAGCGTGTAGGCCCAAATTCTGTGTCTTTTTTCCAAGTGATATCTATCGCTTTTCCATTGGTAATATATTTTCCTTTTCCGCTACCATTGACTGTAATATTTAAATAGCCATCTCCATAGTCATAATAATTCACATATTGCATAATAATATTTTTATATGTTAATTGTTGATTTGTCAAGTCATCTATCTGTTTATCTCCATATTGAGAACGATAGTATAAGCCATCATCTGCATGATATTCAAACCAAGGTTTATTCACTTGATATCCGGGTGTCACTTTGACAGCAGATGTACCATTTAGATTGATCTCTTGTTCTTCTTCATTAAATAAATAGTGTCCAGTATAACTATCTTCATAATTTTCTCGATATCCTTTTGAAGCTATTCCTTTTGCTATTCCATCTGCGCTGGTATATGCATTATGAGGCGCTTTTCTATCAGAAGTACGATAAAATACTGTTCCCTCTAACTGTAAACCATTTAAGTTTTGAATACTTTTACTATTTAATAGTGATTCTGCATAAATTGCCTGTCCATAATGTACATAAACAGCATCAAATTCTTTCGCAAAATAGACATAATATAGTCTGGAACTGCGCACAGAACCGATTTTATCTAAGCTGTCATAATTTTCAAAAATTCCCATCAGACGTGTGAGCCCACCTTCCACAGGTGCTTCATATACAATATCCGCATTTTCAATTCCACTCTGTGGCACAGCAACTTCAATATTATTTAACATCACAGCAATAGGACGGCGTTTTCCTATCTCTTCCTCTACCCATTCTCCTGACAAATAACTTCTCATTTTTCCATCTGTAGAAAAGGTAGTTTCTTGTGGTTCTGTCTGCAAAACTACAGTTGGCGTATTGGTAGTATTTTCCTGTGTGGTATTTGTGTTTTCCTCTGGTTCGGAATCAGAATTTCCACATGCTGTTAATAGCATACATGCACATAATAAAATACTTGCTAACCGTTTCATTTTCATCTTTTTGATCTCCTATTAATTTTATCGTTCTATACCTAAAATTTTCAAAATTTCTTCTTGTTTTTTCTCCATTTTTTCTCTCTCGGATTCTTTTATATGGTCATATCCAAATAGATGTAACATGCTATGGGCGACTAAAAAGGCGAGTTCTCTTTCCCTAGAATGTCCATATTTTTGTGCCTGTTCTATCACTTTTTCTACCGAGATAACAATATCCCCTAATAAAAGTTCTCCTGTTTCGGGATTGAAATAATCCTCGGAATCATCTTCCAAATGAGAAAAATCTGATGGTATTTGATAGTCTATCATAGGAAAAGATAATACATCTGTAGGAGAATCGATTCCTCTATGTTGTTGGTTGATTTCTTGAATAGAAGGATTATCTGTAAGAATCACTTCTATTTCTACTTCATAAGGACAATTTTCATAATCTATGGAAGCTTCTATCACTCTTTCTATTATCTCTTTATAGTGGAGATGAAGTTCTTCGACTTTCGTTGTTTCTTCTTCTATATAAATAGTCATTTTGTATTTCTCCTATCACTTTATTATCTAAAAATTCCATTTTCATCTTTTGCTAGTTTCATTATTTATCTAATAAGCGTTCATAAATTTCTTGTAATGTATTGATTTCTGCATCTGTTAATCCAGATAATTGCAAAGAACCATCATCAATTTTTACATCAAATACCCTTTGAATTAACCTAGAAGCAGAAATATTTTCTCCATTTTCTTTTTTTCTGCTCTGTTCCATATTTGTAATAATACTATCTGATAACATGACAATAGCCGCTTCTTTCGAGGTGGGTTTCGCTATTTTGGTATTATGTTCTTCTACAATCTGAATAACTTCCTTTGGAAGCTGATACATTTTACAAATTTTGACTCCCTCTTTGATATAATCTTCTCCTAACCCCTGTCCTATTTCATGATATAAACCTCCTGCTTTTACGATATTCGCATCACACGAAATCACTTTGGCTACTTGGCTAGAAAGTTCAGAAACTAAAACAGAATGTTTAAAAGCAACTGCATCTCTTTCTTTTAATTCCATCAGTGGGGGATAAGAAAAGTCTAAAATCTTAGTGAGTTTAGAAGCCTTTCCTTTCTTTTTTTCTTTCAAAAGAGAAGTATTTTGTTCTAAAATATCCTCTTCTTCTTTTTCCTCTTGTTCTCCTTCAAATAAAAATTTCTTTGTGTAAAGAAGAGAGAGGACAAATAAAATGGTTTGAATCGCTCCACCTAAGAAACCATTTATCATCTCTGTATTAGAAAACTCAAAATAGGTGTAATAATATAGGGCATTATGCACAACAGCATAGAGAAAAATAATACTGATTCCCACTAGAATAACTTTTTTCCAATTTCTACATTTTTCCACAAAAAAACATGCCGCTGTTCCAATAATTAAATATAATAATAAGTTCTCAACAGGATCTGCTCCAAATAAAATGGTATTTGAAGCATAGAATACTAATGCCAAAACTCCATATTCTGCTCCCATTAAAGCCGTGATAATCATAGGAACTGCTAATATCGGTCTTAACACCGCTGGAAGAGGATAACCTAGAGTAGTTACTGCCATCGCAAATAAGTGTAAACCGATAATCCAAATAAAATGCTTCTTAAGCTGTTGTTTCATTGTCCCTGTATAAAAAATTCCAAATAAAATGGTACATAAGAAAATCACAACCATTTCGCCTGTCCATTTTTCATAGAGTTTCCAGCCAATACAAAGACATAAAATACTGATGAGTGCATTCGCTATTTGAACGACTATAAATAGCTTTTTATCGTCTAGTTTTTCCATATTTACCTCCAAACAACCATAGCTTTTCTCTTTTTTTCACATACTATGGTCTTTCTATATGCCTATCTTTTTCTCTCTTTCTATCCCTTCTCACTTTTTCATTTTTTTTCGAGCGCTCCTCATAATCTTCATAAGCTTTTACAATTTTTTGTACTAACGGATGGCGAACAACATCTTGATTGGTCAAATAACAAAATCCTATATCTTCTACTTTTTTTAATACTGTTACCGCAACATCTAAACCAGATTGAGTTCCACTTGGCAAATCTTTTTGAGATAAATCTCCTGTTACAATCACTTTAGAGCCAAAACCGATTCTAGTTAAAAACATCTTCATCTGAGCTGGTGTCGTATTTTGTGCTTCGTCTAAAATAATATAAGCATTATCCAAAGTGCGCCCTCTCATATAAGCGAGAGGAGCGACTTCAATTAATCCCTTTTCCATATTTGCCAAAAAACTTTCTGCTCCCATAATCTGATATAAAGCATCATAAAGAGGTCTTAAATAAGGGTCTACTTTACTCTGTAAATCCCCCGGCAAAAATCCCAATTTTTCCCCTGCCTCTATCGCTGGACGAGTTAAAATAATTCTTCCCACATCATTATTTTTAAAAGCTTGAATCGCCATAGCCATAGCAAGATAAGTCTTTCCTGTGCCAGCAGGCCCTATTCCGAATACAATCATCTTCTCTTTGATAGTATTCACATATGATTTCTGTCCTAATGTTTTAGGTTTCACAGGCTTTCCTGTGATAGTCCGAGCGATTACTTCACCGTCCATCTCTAAAAGAACATCTTCTTTATTTTCTAATACGGTAGCAATCGCATAGTCCACATTTTGCTCTGTGATATCATTTCCTCTTTTCGCTAATGCAATTAACTGATAAAAAACATTACTCGCACGTTTGATAGCTATTTCTGTTCCAATTAATTTCATATCCGAATCTCTGGCGACAATCGTCACTTGTAATGCTCTTTCAATTTTCTTTAAGTAGCGGTCATACTCCCCAAATACATTCGTACCGTATTCAGAAGGAAAATTAATTATTGTTTCTGTTATACTCATTTAATATTTCATCCCTTTCTATTACGGCTTCGATCACTTCTGTTTTCGCCACGGGTACTATCATCATAACTTTTCCAGAAGCTTTCCCTTTTTTTCCGTCTATTTGTATTTTAACATTATTTCCAACAATTTGAACCCCTTTTTCTATTAAATTTTCTAAAAATTCCTTTAAATTTTTCTGTAGTATTTTTTCCACTTCTTCTTTGGATAATTCCACCTGCTCATAGACATATTCTTTATAATAACATTTTTCCAGAAAAAACGGCAAATAATAACTTGATCCAAAATGAAGCTGATTTTGTTCTGTTTCGATATCAAAGCTCTCAAAATTTATCTTTCCGGCATATAGATAAAGCCGATTAGAAAAGGCTCTTATGGCATATGCTATTTTTTGATTTTGGGTATATACTTTTTTTTGATAAAAAAGCGGCTGGCTGTCTTCATATTCATAGACCACTTCTCCATAAACATCTGCATCTGCCCCTACATATTCTGAACGTATATGCTCTCCATAATCATCTGTAATATCTACAATTCCTGAAACTAAAATATCCCCTTCTGCTACAATATCTCCCTTTTTCACCAAAGGAGTTCCAGAACGTGTGACAATCGATGTGATTTTACAGTCTTTTGTCGCCACTAAATTACTAGGAGCATCTGTTTCTAACATCACCATATTGTCAAAATTTTCTTGTATCTGTATGATTAAGCGCGTTCCTGATATGGAAGCAGAAACCCATGTAACATCATTATACTCACTTCTTAACATTTTTTCAATCGCACTGCAATCCACGTCATCTCTTTTCATACCATGAATGACATCCTTTGATTTCAAAAAATCTAAAAGTACATCTTCTGTGTAAGAATAGTTCCCTTCAATATGGATATCCCAAATAAAGAGTGACATTATGTAAATAATTCCTAAGCATAAACATATTCCAGCAAAGAATAATTTCCTTTTTCGGTATTTATATAAAAAAAAAGGAAATCCATAACGATTCCTGATAATGAGTTTCGTTTTTGTTTTTTTTACAATTGGTTTTAATCTTCTAAAATCCGCAATTGTAATACAGAATTGATATCCTTCCTCTGTATGGATTAGATTCCAGATATTAATATTATGGCTGCTGCATATATTTAAGAACCGTTCTGGAGAATAGCCTTTTAATAATACGACGAGATACCCTTTGGTATAAGTGACAATTTTAGGTTCCAAATAAATCCCCCATTTGCTTTAATTTATTCGTATTTAATCTCCGAAAGGTATCCTATAATTTTCATCTCATCACTGGTATAATAGACAATCTGAAGCTGTTTGCCTATAATCAGAAGTTTTCCATTCTTTGTCTGTAATTTCACTTGTGTATTGCTATATTCTATGATAGAACGATAGTTTTCTATATAAAGCTCATGCCGACCCGTTATGGATATCAATGCATCTCCATAGACTAAATCCTTTGGCATTTTTAAATTTTCTGTCATATACCCAGCCAAAACGCTGCGCAGTTTCCTCATAAATGCCTCCGGTCAGCTTTTTTATTCCTTACAATATATGCAGCCAAAAGCATTATCATTCTAAAAAGTTCTCAGATTATGTGTAATAGGGGGGAACGCTCTGAGCAAGGGATTTCTCTTCCAACGAAGCCGCGCTTTCGCTCCGTTCCAGACGTAGCGGACACTAAATTCGC
>CAJUHN010000169.1 GCA_910585935.1 uncultured Lachnospiraceae bacterium
TCTTACGAAACTGCTCATTAAGTGCCGACGTCTTCCAAGGGGCTTCTTTTGGAATTATTCCTCGCCTTCGCTACTTTATCGGCTATTCTAGGAAGATTGAAAGAAAATCGTATTGTTTATAAGAAAGGTTTAAGTTTAGAGGAGCGAGAAATTTTTTATTTTTTTGGTTGGATAAAGGGATAAAAATTGTTATTATTTACTTTAATAACGTAAATGTCGCTTTGTAAACTTGCCTATGTTATAAGCTAGCGTAGGAGGGGGATTCCTATTCCAAAAGAAACCCCTTGGAAGACGTCGGCACTTAATGAGCGAACCTGTAAAGGTTCAGCGAATTTAGTGTCCGCTACGTCTGGAACGGAGCGGGAGCGCGGTTTCGTTGGAATAGGAATCCCCCTTCTGCGCGAACCTTTGATTATAGTGTTTTCTTTACTTTTATTTACTTATTTTTTTAGTTCGCGTATATGGTATAATTCTTTTTTATTGGATAAAGAATGATAGGATGCTATGGAGGGAAAATGGATATTTTAAAAATAATACAACAGGAATTAGAGGTAAAATTATCTCAAGTAGAAGCAGCCGTGCGGCTAATTGATGAAGGAAATACGATTCCTTTTATTGCTCGTTATAGGAAAGAGGCGACGGGGGCTTTAAATGATGAACAACTGAGGAAATTAAATGAAAGGCTTCAATATTTAAGGAGCTTAGAAGAGAAGAAACAACAGGTTTTGAGTACGATAGAAGAACAGGGGAAATTGACAGAAGAGTTACGAGGCGAGATTGAAAATGCGAGTACGCTTGTGGCAGTAGAAGATTTATATCGTCCTTATCGTCCGAAGAGGAGAACTAGAGCGACAATAGCGAAAGAAAAAGGGTTAGAGCCACTTGCTGCTTTGATACGTCTGCAGATGACAGAGGTATCTGCTTTAGAGTGTGCAAAAGAATATATTTCAGAAGAACAGGGAGTAAAGACAGAAGAAGAGGCGCTAGAAGGGGCAAAGGATATTTTGGCAGAAGATATTTCAGATGAAGCAGATTATAGAACTTATATCAGGAAAATCACGATAGAAGAGGGGAGTGTGCTCTCACAGGCAAAGGATCTAGAGGCAGAATCTGTCTATGAAATGTATTATAATTTTGAAGAACCTGTCAAAAAAATAGCAGGACACCGGATTTTGGCACTCAATCGAGGGGAAAAGGAAAAAGTATTGACAGTGAAGATAAGTGCGCCAGAAGAAAAAATTTTAAGGTATTTGAAAAAACAGATTATTAGGGAAGAAAATTTGAATACAGCTAGTATTTTGGAGAATGTGATAGAGGATAGCTATAAGCGTCTTATCGCGCCAGCCATAGAAAGGGAAATCAGGAATTATTTGACAGAACAGGCTGAAGACAGTGCGATTCAGGTGTTTGGGAAGAATTTAACTCAGTTGTTGATGCAGCCTCCTATTGTGGGACAGGTTGTGTTGGGATGGGATCCTGCTTTTCGTACAGGCTGCAAGTTAGCTATTGTAGATGCTACTGGAAAGGTATTAGATACTACTGTTATTTATCCAACTGCTCCTCAAAATAAAGTAGAGGATGCAAAAAAAGTTTTAAAGGAATGGATACAAAAGTATCATGTTACCCTGATTTCTTTAGGGAATGGGACAGCTTCTAGGGAATCGGAAATGGTAATTGTGGAATTATTAAAGGAAATAAATCAGCCTATTTCTTATGTGATTGTGAATGAAGCAGGAGCATCTGTATATTCTGCGAGTAAATTAGCCACAGAAGAATTTCCAAACTTTGATGTTGGACAGAGGAGTGCGGCATCGATTGCTAGAAGATTGCAAGATCCATTGGCAGAATTAGTGAAAATAGATCCAAAATCGATTGGGGTGGGGCAGTATCAGCATGATATGGATCAGAAAAAGTTAGGGGAAGCATTAAATGCTGTGGTAGAAGATTGTGTCAATAAAGTAGGAGTTGACTTAAACACGGCTTCAGCATCTTTGTTGGAATATATTTCAGGTATTTCAAAGGCGGTCGCAAAGAACATTGTAACTTATCGAGAAGAAAATGGGAAATTTGAAACGAGAAGTCAATTATTAAAAGTTCCAAAATTAGGACCAAAAGCGTATGAACAATGTGCAGGCTTTATGAGAATACAGGGAGGAAAAAATCCTTTGGATGCGACAAGTGTTCATCCAGAAAGTTATGAGAAAGCGATGGCTTTGTTAGAGAAACTGGGATATTCTTTAAAGGATTTTACACTGACAGGGTTGGCTGGAATCAGTAAGAAAATAAAAGAGAAGAATGGGCTGTCACAAGAATTAGGGATAGGAGAGATCACATTACAAGATATCGGAAGAGAATTAGAAAAACCAGCAAGAGATCCTAGAGAAGAGATGCCAAAGCCTATTTTGAGGACAGATGTATTAGAGATGAAGGATTTAGAAACAGGAATGATATTAAAAGGGACAGTGAGAAATGTGATTGATTTTGGAGCATTTGTAGATATCGGGGTTCATCAAGATGGATTAGTTCATATTTCACAGATATCAGATAAATATATTAAACATCCATTAGAGGTAGTCAGTGTAGGAGATATTGTAGAAGTAAAGGTGATATCAGTAGACTTAAATAAAAAGAGAATACAGCTCACCATGAAATTATAGAGGAAAGATAAATGGGAAAAGAAGAAAAAATACAGATAACTGTTAAAATAAGAGTGAAAGATATGTTTTATTTTATGATGTATCATACTTATTACAGCATGGGTGGGATAGTCAGCTTATTATTTAGTTTGATTTCTTTTGTTATACTTTTGGTGACATGGGAAAAAGTGGATCTGCCTTATCAGGTTTTATTGATGATATGTGCGTTGTTATTTACAGTGGTAAATCCTATTTTACTTTATGTTCGTTCTATGAAACAAGTAAAGTTAAGTCCAGCTTTAAAAAAGCCTATTCTCTATACATTTTATGACAAGGGATTTTCTATGCAGCAAGAAAAGGAAAAAGCATCTGCTCAGTGGAATGAGTTATGGAAAATTGTGGATAAAAGGCATTATATCCTTTTATATGGGGATCGCGTACATGCCAATATTCTGCCGAAAGACCAAATGGATGGAAAAGAAAAAGAAATTTCTGCATGGATAAAGGAGTCTAGGAAATAAAATGGAAAAAGGACAAGTTATGATTTTTGAAACTAATCATTCAAAAGAAACATTTGAACTGGGGAAACAGTTGGGAAAAAAAGCTAAAAAGGGACAAATTTATTGTTTGAATGGTTCTTTAGGGGTAGGAAAAACAGTGTTTACACAAGGATTTGCTGCTGGCTTAGAGATAAAAGAAGCGATCAATAGTCCTACTTTTACCATTGTACAAGAATATGAAGAAGGCAGACTTCCTTTCTATCATTTTGATGTTTATCGGATAGGAGATAGAGAGGAGATGGACGAAATTGGATATGAAGATTATTTTTTTGGAGAGGGGATCTGTCTTATTGAATGGGCAGATTTAATTCAAGAACTTCTTCCAGAGAATTGTATTTTTATTCAAATAGAAAAAGATTTAGAAAAAGGATTTGATTATCGAAAAATTCAAATAGAGGTTAAATAGATGAAAATATTAGCATTAGATTCCTCTTCCTTAGTCGCTTCTGTGGCAATTATTACAGATGATATTTTAACAGCAGAGTATACCATAAATTATAAAAAAACTCATTCTCAAACTCTGTTGCCTATGTTAGATGAAATGGCAAAAAATATTGATTTGGATTTAAATAGTATAGATGCAATAGCGATAGCTTCTGGACCAGGGTCTTTTACGGGACTCAGAATAGGAGCTGCGACAGCGAAAGGGTTAGGGCTGGCGTTAGATAAACCTATTATCTCTGTACCCACATTAGAAGCGATGGCATATAATATTTATACATTTGATCGTTTTATTGTTCCCATTATGGACGCTAGAAGAGATCAGGTATATACAGGGATTTATCAGATGGAAGAGGAAGAGATAAAAATAATAAAATGTCCCTGTGCAATAGCGATAGAAGAACTATTAGAAGAATTGAATAGATGGCAGGAAAAGGTCGTCTTTGTAGGAGATGGTATTCCTGTGATGAAAGAGAAAATAGAAGAAAAGTTAAAAGTGTCTTATCAATTTGCTCCTGCTCATTTAAACCGGCAGAGGGCGGGAGCTGTAGGAACACTTGGAAGCATTTATTATCAAAAGGGAAAAATAGAAACAGCCGCTGAACATAAGCCAGATTATTTAAGATTATCACAGGCAGAGAGAGAACTCGCTCAAAAAAATCAAAAAATATTAAAGATGCGTAAAATGGAAGAAAAGGATTTAGAAAAGGTATTTGAAATAGAAAAGCAGAGTTTTAGTATTCCATGGAGTGAACAGAGTTTTTTAGAAACGAAGAAGAATAAAGATTTTTATTATTGGGTAGCGGAAGAACAGGGAGAAGTTATTGCTTATTTGAACCTTCAAAAGATATTAGAAGAAGGGGATATTTATAAAATTGCTGTTAGACTAGATAAACGCAGGCAGGGAATTGGAGAACAATTATTAGAATATGCTATACAAGAGGCGAAGAAGGAAGGAATTACTCAGATCACTTTGGAAGTGAGAAAAAGCAATACAGCAGCGATTTCTTTATATCAAAAAAAGGGATTCTCACAGGAGGGTATCCGCCCTGACTATTATGAAAAGCCAAAAGAAGATGCTATTATTATGTGGAAAAGGGTTCTTTGAGAGGAATTACCATTGTAAAACATACCTGTTTTCATTTATAATAGGACTGTCTTAATTTAGAAACGAAAATTGAGGCAGTTTTTTATTTTCGTGAATCTATAAGTCAAGTATATGCTGAATTAAGAGGATATTTGATTATTTTTTTTTAAAATAAAAAATTGCCTTATAGGTACACTTTTATATAGGATAGTATACCATTAAATAAAGAGAAAAAAGATTTATGCTAAAACAGATGGGGCATAGATATCTTGAAGAAAACAGTGAGTATGGAGGACAAGAAGATGCATAAATATCAAAATGCAAAAGAAAAACAATTAGAAAAATTGATTTGTAATTGTTGTGGGAAGGTATTTTTAGTAGAAAATGGCATTGTAAAAGAGGGAGTTTGTTCTGTAGATTGTCTATGGGGATATTTTTCAGAAAAAGATGGGGAACGTCATCAATTTGATTTGTGTGAAGCTTGTTATGATAAAATAACAGGAAATTTTAAGATTCCCGTGGATAAAATTTCGGAAAAAGAACTTTTATAATAAATATTTGCCTAAAACTTCCATTTTGTGCTAAAATATAATTAAAATAAGACGAAATGGAAGTAAGGAGAAAATATTATTATGTTAGATGTATGTTTATTAGGAACAGGAGGAATGATGCCACTCCCATATCGCTGGCTGACCTCTTTATTAACAAGATATAATGGAAGCAGTATTTTAATTGACTGTGGAGAAGGAACACAAATTGCATTAAAAGAAAAAGGATGGAGTGCAAAACCGATTGATACGATTTGTTTCACTCATTATCATGCAGATCATATCAGTGGTCTGCCGGGACTGTTATTGACAATGGGAAATGCAGAACGCACAGAACCTGTCAATATGATAGGACCAAAAGGATTGGAGAAAGTAGTATCAGCTTTGCGCACAATAGCTCCAGAGCTTCCATTTCCTATCCAGTATATAGAGTTAAAAGAGCCAAAAGAAACCATCACTTTAGGACAAGAAAATCTCAAAATAGAAGCATTCCGTGTGAATCATAATATTTTATGCTATGGCTATTCTATCGTCATAGATAGAATCGGAAAATTTCAAGTGGAGAAAGCTATGGCATATGAAGTGCCAAAAACTGGTTGGGGAAAGCTTCAAAAGGGAGAAAGTGTAGAGGTGAATGGAAAAACGATTACACCAGATATGGTGTTGGGAGAGAGTAGAAAGGGAATTAAACTCACTTATTGTACAGATACCAGACCTACAGCTTCCATTGTAGAAGCTGCTGTGGATTCAGACCTATTCATCTGTGAAGGAATGTATGGAGAGGAAGGAAAAGAAGAAAAAGCAAAAGAATATAAACATATGACATTTTATGAAGCTGCTCAAATAGCAAAAGAAGCCAATCCAAGACAAATGTGGCTGACACATTATAGTCCATCCTTGATGAAACCAGAAGAATTTATGCCCAAAGTAAAGAAAATATTTGCAAATGCGGAAGCGGGAAAAGACGGAAAGACAATACAATTAAAATTTGAAAATGAAGAATAAGATCTTTCCATAGAAGATAGGAAAAACTGGATTTAGAAAGTGATGATTCTTAATATCATTTAAAATTTTCACGAAAGGTTGTGATGGTATGAAGAAAGCAAAAAATTTTAGGGGAATTATATTAGTTATTTTGGTTATTGCGTTAGGAATGACTGTTTATACGTATTCATTGAATAAAGGTACTCTTACTCCAACAGAGAAAAACTCTGAAGACGAAGCAGGAAAGTTAGCGAGCAGAAACTTAGAAACAGACTATCCTAATACGCCCCGGAAAGTAATAGAATATTACAGTCAAATTATGAAATGTTTTTATGGAGAAGAACTAAGTGAGGAAATATTAAAAAAATTAGTACAACAGACAAGGTTGTTGTATGATGAAGAATTATTAGCACAGAATCCAGAAGAAGATGCATTAAAACAGACCAAAGATTATATTGAGGAATTTAGGGAAAATAACAACAAGATAACAGAATATATTATTGAGGACAGTAAGGATATCGAGTATTATACAAAAGATGATGCTAGTTATGCTATCGTGACAACTGCATATTTCACACGCGACAAATCAGGAGCATCCAAAACATATGAAGATTATCTTTTGAGAAAAGATAAAGACGGAAATTGGAAGATATTAGGGTGGGAATTAACAGAGAAAGCATCAGAGGAAGAATAGGGAAAAGAAATGGAAGATATTATTATATTGGCAATAGAAAGTTCTTGTGATGAAACAGCAGCAGCAGTGGTGAGGAATGGAAGAGAAGTTTTGTCCAATATCATTTCCTCACAAATCGCATTGCATACGGTGTATGGAGGAGTAGTTCCAGAAATAGCTTCTAGAAAACATATCGAAAAAATAAATCAAGTGATAGAAACAGCGCTTTTAGAGGCTAAATTAACTTTAGATGATATCACGGCAGTAGGTGTTACCTATGGACCGGGGCTGGTGGGCGCTTTATTGGTAGGGGTAGCAGAGGCAAAAGCGATATGTTATGCGAAGAAATTACCTTTAATAGGAGTACATCATATTGAAGGTCATGTGTCTGCTAATTTTATTGAAAATAAAGAGTTAGAACCTCCATTTATGTGTTTAATTGTATCAGGAGGTCATACACATTTAGTAGTAGTGAAAGATTATGGACAGTATGAAATCATAGGAAGGACAAGAGATGATGCGGCAGGAGAGGCATTTGATAAAGTGGCCAGAGCGGTAGGGCTTGGTTATCCGGGAGGACCTAAGATAGATAAGCTGGCGAAAGAGGGAAATCCCTATGCGATTGATTTTCCGCGCGCTCATATAGATGGAGCGGATTATGATTTCAGTTTCAGTGGGGTAAAATCGGCTGTTCTCAATTATTTGAATGGAGCGCAGATGAAAGGAATAGAAGTGAATAAAGCAGATTTAGTAGCTTCCTTTCAGGCTTCTATTGTAGATGTTTTAGTGGAACATGCAATAAATGCTACAAAGGAATATCATATGGATAAATTAGCGATTGCAGGGGGAGTGGCATCTAATTCTGCTCTTCGCAGCGCGATGAAAGAGGCATGTGAAAAAAATGGAATACAATTTTTTTATCCATCTCCTATTTTCTGTACAGATAACGCCGCGATGATAGGGGCAGCAGCTTATTATGAATATCAAAAGGGAACTAGACATGGATGGGATTTAAATGCAGTTGCAAATTTAAAACTGGGAGAAAGATAACTGTGGGAAATCAAAAGGTATGTGCTATTGTCTTAGCAGCAGGACAGGGGAAGAGGATGAAAAGCAGTGTACAAAAACAATATATGCTTTTAAAAGAACATCCTATTTTATATTATTCGTTAAAAGCTTTTGAAGATAGAGAGGAAATCGAAAAGATTGTTTTAGTGGTGGGAAAAGGAGAGATTTCTTATTGCAGAAGAGAAATTGTAGAAAATCATGGATTTCAGAAAGTTACAGATATCATAGAGGGCGGAAAAGAGAGATATCATTCTGTCTATGAAGGGCTTAAGAGTTTAAAAGAGGAATGTGATTATGTTTTGATTCATGATGGCGCTAGACCTTTTATCACAGAGGAAATGATCATAAATGTGATAGAGAGTGTGAAGAAGTATGGAGCTTGTGCTGTTGGGATGCCTGTAAAGGATACGATTAAGATGGTGAATGAAGAGGATTTTTGTGTGCATACGCCAGAACGTGCAAAAGTCTGGGCAATGCAGACACCACAGGCATTTGAATATAAAATAATAAAGTCTGCTTATGATAAATTAATGCAGAAAGAAATTATGGTGACAGATGATGCTATGGTAGTGGAACAATTTATGAATATACCAGTGAAATTAATAAAAGGTACATATGAGAATATTAAAATTACTACACAAGAAGATTGGAAGATAGCAGAGGTTTTGATGGAGGGGTGATGTTGTTTGAGGGAAAGTTCGTTGGGGTGGGGGG
>CAJUHN010000170.1 GCA_910585935.1 uncultured Lachnospiraceae bacterium
TTCATTAAGTGCCGACGTCTTCCAAGGGGCTTCTTATGGAATACTTCCTTGCCTTCGCTAGGCTGTTATGAGGGGCTGGGGTGTAAGAGGTATAGGACTTTGGTAAATTTTAAATTAATTGGGGGAGGTAAAAGGTTATGAAAAAGTGATAAAAGGAATGAAATATTTGTTTTAGTAAAGTAAAAATAGAAAAAAAGGAGTTTGAAATTAACATGGAAGATGGGAGTCCGATATGGGGCTTAATTATTTTTATCATATTTTTAATAGTACATGCTATTTTATATGGTTTTGAGTCAGCGATACAAAATTTGAATGAAAGTGATCTGGAAAAGAAGGCAGAAGATGGAGATAAGAAATCGAAAAAACTGCTACATATTATAAACGAGCCAGAATATTTTATTAATACTTTGCTCACTATTATCACATTATTAGATATATTGGTGGGGTCATATGTATATTGGCTGCTTAGCAGGGAATTGGGCAGATTTTTTTCTAATGATAGTACCAATAACTGGCAATATTATGGAGAGTTTTTGCTCGTTCGTATTTTACCAGCGATTATTTTATTGGTGATAGGAATTGTATTTGGAGTATTAGTGCCGAAAAAAATCGCACATAAATATTCTAATGGCTGGGCTTATAGATTAGTTGGTTTTATTTCTCAAGTGAATTTTATATTGAGTCCTATTATCATGCTTATTACAAAGATGGCGAATCTTATCGTGCGTTGTATGGGAGTGAATCCACATGACGAAGGAGATAATGTTACAGAAGAAGAGATTATGCTGATGGTGAATGAAGGACATGAACAGGGAGTTTTATTAGCAAGTGAAGCGGAAATGATAACGAATATTTTTGAATTTGGGGATAAACAGGCAGAAGAAATTATGACGCATCGAAGGAATATGATAGCGGTAGATGGAAATTGGACTCTGCAGGAAACAATAGATTTTATCATAAAGCAGCATAAATCTAGATTCCCTATCTATGATAAAGATATTGATAATATCATAGGTGTTTTACATTTTAAAGATGCTATTATATATTATGAAAAACATGATACGAATGTTCCAATTGGTCAAATAAAAGAATTAATCAGAGAAGTACATTTTATACCAGAAACAAGAAATATTAATCTCTTATTTAAAGAAATGCAATCACAGAAAATCCATATGGTAGTTGTAGTAGATGAATATGGGCAAACAGCAGGATTAGTGGCAATGGAGGATATTTTAGAAGAGATTGTGGGAAATATTTTAGATGAATATGATGATGAGGACGATATGATTATAAAACAGGAAGATGGAAGTTTTATGATTAGAGGAATGGCGAAGCTAGAGGAAGTATGGGAATCTCTTGGGATAGAAGAACAGGAAGAGGAAGAAGAATATGACACCTTAAATGGCTTTTTAATCGCACAATTAGATCGTATTCCACAAGATGACGAGAAGCTAGAAGTGAGATATAGAGATTATATTTTTTCTGCCATACGAGTAAAGAAGAAAACGATTCAGTTAGTACATGTAAAGAAAGAGAAAAAAACAGAAAAAAAAGAACTTGCGTGATAGAAAGAATAATGATAAAATGTAGAATTAAAATAACAAATAAAGGAGCGTTATTTATGTCAGGACATTCTAAGTTTGCAAATATTAAGCATAAAAAAGAAAGAAATGATGCAGCGAAAGGAAAAATTTTTACTATTATTGGAAGAGAAATCGCAGTTGCAGTAAAAGAAGGCGGTGCAGATCCGAATAATAATTCTAAATTAAAAGATGTTATTGCAAAGGCAAAAGCGAATAATATGCCAAATGATACTATAGAAAGAGGAATTAAAAAGGCAGCAGGAGACGCGAATGCGGTGAATTATGTGAGCATTACATATGAAGGATATGGACCAAATGGTACAGCGATTATTGTAGATGCTCTAACAGACAATAAAAATAGAACAGCTTCTAATGTCAGAAATGCTTTTACAAAAGGGAATGGAAATGTAGGAACTATAGGCTGTGTTTCTTATCTATTTGATAAAAAAGGGCAAATTATTATTGACAAAGAAGAATGTGAAATGGATGCAGATGAATTGATGATGATCGCATTAGATTCTGGTGCAGAAGATTTTTCGGAAGAAGAAGATAGCTTTGAAATTATCACAGAGCCAGATGATTTCAGCGATGTGAGAGAGAAGTTAGAAAAAGCAGGTATTCCTATGGCACAGGCGGAAGTTACAATGATCCCGCAGACATGGGTAGAGCTTTCTGATGAAGAGGATATTAAAAGAATGAATCGGCTGTTGGATTTATTAGATGAAGATGATGATGTACAGGCGGTGTACCATAATTGGGATGAGTAAAGGAACATTTTGACCTAAGGGATGCTCCGGCAAGGAAGTATTCCAGCGAAGCCGCGCTCTCGCTCCGTTCCAGACGTAATGGTACTAAATTCGCAGTCCTAACGGAACTGCTCATTAAGTACCAACGTCTTCCAAGGGGCTTCTTATGGAAATACTTCCTTGCCTTCGCTAGTTGGCTGGCTGTTCTAGAAAAAAAGTTATAAGTCATACTTTCTTTTTTATTATCTGTATTATGAGGTTAAAATTTTCATTTTCAGATGAAAATTTTACGATTTTAGGCAGTAGTGATTCCGTCGGAAGTGCAAATTTTTTTGCAGAACAGCCTAAAAGGTAGCTTAAGACAAGGACTACTATTCTAAAAGAAGCCCCTTGGAAGACGTTGGTACTTAATGAGCAGTTCCGTTAGGGCTGCGAATTTAGTACCATTACGTCTGGAACGGAGCGAGAGCGCGGCTTTGTTAGAATAGTAGTCCTTGTCTTAAGCGGAACATTTATAAAGAAAAACCAAAATAACGCACAGCATTTTTATAAGAAATTCCTTCTACAATTTCTTTTAAAGATTTTTCATCATCGGGATATTCTCCACTGTCTACCCATTTTCCTATTAAATCACATAAAATTCTGCGAAAATATTCATGTCTGCTATAGGAAAGGAAACTTCTAGAATCTGTCAACATTCCTATAAAATTTCCTAGAACACCTAAGTTTGCTAAACTTGTCATCTGTTCTGTCATACCTGATTTGTGGTCATTAAACCACCATGCAGAACCATGCTGAATTTTTCCGATAGCACTGGAATCTTGAAAGCACCCTAAGATAGTTCCAATAGAAGCGTTATCGTTTGGATTTAGGGAATATAAAATAGTTTTTGGAAGTTCATCTGTGATGTTGAGGGCGTTTAAAAAGTCTGCCATCGCAGAGGAAGGGGCATAGTTATTAATACAATCAAAACCAGTATCAGGACCTAATTGTTTATAGCGAAAGGTGTTATTATCTCTCTTACATCCATAGTGTAGCTGCATTACCCAGCCCATTTTATGATATTGTCTGCCTACAAATAGCATGAAAGCAGTTTTAAATTGTAATTCTTCTAATTCTGAGATAGTATTGCCTGCAAGACGTTTTTGGAAAATAGATTCTATGGTTTCTTCTGTAGCAGGGTTGTACATTACATAATTTAATGCATGGTCAGAAATACAGCATCCCATCGCATCAAAGAAAGAAAGGCGCACTTTTAAAGCTTCTTTCAGATCAGCAAATGTTTTGATGGGAATATTGCTCACATCGCTCAGTTTTTGCAAGTAATCTAAATAATCAGGTTTTTCAATATTCATCGCCTTATCTGGACGCCAAGCAGGGAGAACTTGGATAGAAAAACTCTCATCTTCAGCAATTTTTTTATGCCATTCTAGAGAATCAATGGGGTCGTCTGTGGTACAGATTAAAGTGACATGAGATTGTTTCATAATATTGCGAACACTCATATCTTCTTCTTGTAAGCGAGAATTGCATAGATCCCAAACTTCTTGTGCAGTATCTGCATTTAAAGTGTCATGATATTTAAAATAGCGCTGTAATTCTAAATGACTCCAGTGATAAAGAGGATTGCCAATCGCTTTTGGAAGAGTTTCAGCCCATTTTTGAAATTTTTCCCTATCAGAAGCATCTCCAGTGATAAAATGTTCATCTACACCATTTGAGCGCATCAGACGCCATTTATAGTGATCGCCGCCTAACCATACTTGGGTGATATTTTCAAATTTGCGGTCAGAAGCGATTTCCTGAGGGTTGATATGACAGTGATAGTCTAAAATGGGCATTTTCTCGGCATAATCATGATATAGTTTTTGGGCTGTTTGGGTGGATAGTAAAAAGTTGTTGTCCATAAATTGTTTCATTTTAGTTTGTTCCTCCTAATATATAAATTTAACCTCATCAAGGAAGTCCTCCGCTTCTAAGCCGCCAAGGCGAAAGCGGTGGGTTGGGACTTCCTTGTTTCCGTGGGAGTGCAGACTCCCACGGAAAAGCTGCGATAGCAGCTATGAGGTTATGAGCAAGTAGCGAAGCGGATTGCGAATATCCGATTTGACTATAGGATTACGGATTAAATATAATTGTAGATAAAATTGATATTTTTATCTTTGTAACTTTAAGAAGGGGCGAATTATCTCGTCCCTTTATCTCTGTGATTGCAAGTTTTTTCTGTATGCTGCTTATCTGTTTTTCTTTGATAGTTCTGTAATCTTTTATTGGAGGTTTTTCTTAGGAAAAAACCATAATATTTGGGATTAAATTGCTTTCACAAAAATAGAATCAACATTTCCTCCATAATTCTCCAATTCATCAATTTTCTCAAAACCATATTTTTCATAAAAACCCGTTTTGTCTGAGGGGATATATACATAGGAGAATGGAAAGCTTTTAGCATACTGAATAACTGTTTCTATCATATGTTCACTGATGCGTTTACCTCTATAATTCTCGTCCACAAAAATAGTGCTAATCCATGGAAAGTATTTGTTATTTGGATAATAATCAGTTTTCATAAAGGTACAAAAACCAACAATATGTTCATCGATAATAGCAGCAAAAGCGCTTTCCCAATCGATAAAGGAATCGTTCTCCAACAAATCTGCAAGATGAACTCCTGCACTCCAAGAGCAAGTTCTTGCGTAATTGATTAGTTCGGTAAAATAGATACTTTTTTTATCAATCTTTTCTATTTTCATTGTACACTCTCCTTATTTTTATTATTTATAAAACTAAAATGATCTTCCATGATTTTCAAAATTTTATCAATCGTATCATTTTTTGTTCTTTCGATATATCAAAACTATCCTTGTTAAAAATAAGTATTGCCAACTATCCTTTATTCAACTCTTCTGTCAAAATATACAAATGGGAGACCTCTCATAAAAGGCAGCTATTCGATAAATTGGGATTTGAAAACCATAAAATCCTCCAAAAGCCTTGAAAATAAAGGATTTATCACAATGTGTTCGCCCCTTATCCCTTTATATGATTTTACATAAGTTTACTCTTCTCCTGACTGCTTATAAGGGCAAATACAAGGGTAGGAAAATCTCATAACAAGAATAAACATAAGTGTGGTAATCGGAGAACTGTGATGTATGTGCGAATATATTATAACAGAGGATTTTTGAATGAACAAGTATATTTATGATGATAAAACTGGTCTTTGGTATGAATTGCAAGGCGATTACTATATCCCATGTCTTACATTACCTGCCGAAAAAGAAAACAAGCCTATCGGCTTATGAAAACATCGGCATTTATGGTATCTGAAAGAGTATCACAGGGTTGTATATCTTAGTTTACTCACAAGTAATAGATTAAATAATTATCTTGCCGATATTGACGAACCGGCACAGAAACGTTTGGAATGGATTGTGGAGCAGTAAAGCAGGCACAGTATATCACAGAACACAAGAACAGTTAAAGGAAGAAAACACCTTAGAAGGGGTATAAAAAATGAACAGTGTACAAGCGTGTGCAAGAGAAATAATTGAGAAAGAGATTATTTTCGCATAAAGTAGACAAGGCAGTAAAGGAAATTTTTTGCCGCCTAAAAAATTTTCAAAAAAGGCTTGCTTGTGACGCAGCGTAATGGTTTATGATATATCACAGGAGGTAAACGATTATGGCAAAACACAGAGCAATACCGCAAGGCTATATGACAGTTGGAGAGGTAGCAAAAAAAATAGGAGTTACTGTCCGTACATTGCAATACTATGATAAAGAAGGCTTGCTATCCCCTTCAGCAGAGAGTGAAGGTGGGCGCAGACTTTATACAGATAAAGATTTAGTTACACTTCATCAAATTATGTCCTTAAAATCATTAGGGTTTTCTTTAGATGATATAAAGCAACGCTTAATTTATTTAGAAACACCGACTGATGTTGCAAACGCTCTTACGGAACAGGCTAACGACATACGAGGAAAAATAGAGCAGTTAACAGCTTCTTTGACAGCAATAGAACAGTTAAAAGCAGAAGTATTACAAATGCGGACAGTCAACTTTAAAAAGTATGCAGATATTATTGTCAATCTGCAAATGAAAAATGATTCTTACTATCTCATTAAGCGTTTCGATGATGATACGCTTGACCATATCCGTAATCAATTTGATAAAGAAGGTGGTTTAAACTTTATGGACAGATTTAACCATTTAAGTGATGAAATTGTACAACTTCAAAAGGAAAGTATACCCCCTGAAAGTGAAAAATGTCAACGGATTGTAGAAGAATATTGGGGTTTGATTATGGAATTTACGAACGGCGATATGAGTATGCTGCTGAAATTGATGGAAGTCGGCAATATTGATGCCGCTACAAATGCTTGGGAAGAAAGACAAAAAATTGTAAACGACTATTTAGAACCAGCTTTGCAAGTCTACTTTTCAAAACTCGGAGTAAATCCGTTCGGGGAGGTGGAATGATGAATAGTGCAATACAAGTTCGTGGATTAAAGAAAAGCTATGGCAGTCATATTGTTTTCAATGGGCTTGATTTTCAAATTGAAAAAGGAGAAATTTATGCTCTGCTCGGTGTAAATGGAGCAGGAAAAACGACATCTCTTGAATGTATTGAGGGTTTGAGAAAATATGACAGTGGTACAATACTTGTAAACGGAAAAATGGGTATTCAGTTGCAATCATCATCTTTGCCTGCTCATATCAAACCGATGGAGGCTATAAAACTATTTGCAAAATGGAATAGGGCAAAGATTGATTACACTATGCTTAATGCTCTCGGTATTAAAGAAATTGAAAAGAAACCGTATATCCAATTATCCACAGGGCAAAAAAGGCGGTTACATCTAGCTCTTGCGCTTATCGGCAATCCAGATATTATTTTTCTCGATGAACCGACTGCAGGGCTTGATGTCGAGGGCAGACTTTCGCTTCACGAGCAAATCCGAAAGCTCAAATCAAGCGGAAAAACAATTGTTTTGGCAAGTCACGATATGGCGGAAGTAGAAACCTTATGCGACCGTATTGCTATTTTGAATAACGGAAATATTGTCTTTTGTGGCACAGCTTCAGAATTGACAGACAAGGTTGGGAAAAAATATTTTATCCATATCAAAACGCGGCAAGGGAACAGCACTTTTGAAACGGACAATATTGAAGATACTTTGATTTCTTTGCTTGGTGATTTGAAACAAAAGGAAATTCATGTATTAGATATTAAAGTTGACCGTGGTACGCTAGAACAGCATTTTATGGAAATGACAAGGAGGGAAACAGAATGAACGGTTTTTTTTATGGTGTAGCATTACAGTGGAAATTGGATATACGAAGTAAATCCCTGTTAGTTACCTGCTATATCATTCCACTTATTTTCTTTCTTCTTATGGGTGGTATTTTTACTTCTGTTATGCCTGAAATGAGAAGTACACTTATACAATCTATGATTGTGGTGAGTGTTTCAATGGGAGCATTTATAGGATTGCCGCCATCGTTAATTGAAACTTACGGAAGTGACATAAAAAAAGTTTATAAAGCAAACGGAGTACCTATCTATTTAGGTCTTGTTACAATGTTTCTTTCCGCATTTGTCCATTTGATGATTGCCTGTATTGTGATAGTGCTATTTGCTCCCGTACTATTTGAAGCAGCTTTGCCAACACAACTTCCGATTTTCTTTCTTGCACTTGCCATATACATTATTGTGTCGTTAAGCATTGGAAGCATTTTAGGACTGATTATAAAAAATCAGGCGAAACTAACGATGATAGCACAATTAGTGTTTTTACCCTCGATTATGCTTTCGGGAATTATGTTCCCCATTGATTTTCTGCCTAATTTTTTGAAAACGATAGGTCGTATTTTCCCAGCTTCTTGGGGATACCTATTGATGTTGGATAATGGTTTTTGCCTTGAAAATCTATGGTATTTAATCTTTGTCCTTTTTGCGGCGGTAATTGTATGTGGGGTAATTTTGAAGAAACAAAATCAGAGAGCAACTTTCTTTCGCTGAAGATGAGATGGATATGATAGTTAGTCTTTCACTCATTGTGATGGAGGGCGAACACGCACTTTACGCCATATTGCCTGCCTCCATGTAATATCTTTCCAACATTTCAAAATGAAGAAGCGATAAATAAACATCTATGTTAACTCTATTAAAAAACTTAGCAATTTCCATTTAGCAATCTGACTTTATCACTACATCAAAGTCAAATCCAGAAATATAGTTAAAATACCAACATATAAACTTGCTTATTTGATAAACTAGCGCAGAACGGGCTGCCTATTCCAAAAGAAGCCCCTTGGAAGACGTCGGCACTTAGCAAACAGCCCGAAAAGGGCTGTGC
>CAJUHN010000171.1 GCA_910585935.1 uncultured Lachnospiraceae bacterium
TAACAGGACTGCTTATTAAGTACCAACGTCTTCCAAGGGGCTTCTTATGGAAATACTTCCTTACTTTCGCTAGGTTGTGAATTTTCTGCTCTGTGAAAAGCAAGTTTTATGATAAGATAGCAATAGAATAAAAGGCAGAATGATAAAAAATTTGAAACAAAAATAATTATTTTATTATTTCAAGTTTCTTATGATACATCACAAATTAAGTGTAGCGATAAAGTAGCTTAAGATAAGCACCTATTCCGAAAGAAGCCCCTTGGAAGACGTTGGTACTTAATGAGCGGTTTCGCAAGAAGCGAAACGGCGAATTTAGTACCGCTACGTCTGGAACGGAGCGAGAGCGCGGCTTCGTTGGAATAGGTGCTTGTCTTAAGCGGAAACTCAAAATATCACCTTGACAGTTCTGGTTTTTCTAGTTAAAATAAAGCAAACATAGTATATGGAAATAGATTCCGATGAGAACAAAAATTGGCAAAAGGAGATAGCGATACGCTTAAAATTTATGAAATTATTGATTAAAAATGGACATATTGTTGATCCGACTGTTCCCCTCAATCAGGTTATGGATCTTTTAATAGAAGATGGGAAAATTATAAAAGTAGAAAAAAATATACAAGAAGAAGTAGAAAAAGTAGTATATGCTGATGGAAAATATGTGATGCCGGGGTTTATTGATTTACATGTACATTTAAGAGAACCGGGATTTGAATATAAAGAAACGATTCAAACTGGGGCTTTGGCTGCTGCCAGAGGAGGATTTACAACAATCTGCCCTATGCCAAATACGAAGCCTGCGACAGATAGTCCAGAGAGGATCAGTTCTATTATTGAAAAGGCGAAAAAAGAAGCTGTTGTTCATGTATTGCCTGTAGGCGCGATCACGATAGGACAAGAAGGAAAGGTTTTAACAGATATTGAGGGTATGAAAAAGGCGGGAGCAGTCGCTATCAGTGAAGATGGAAAATCCGTGATGAATGCTGCATTATATCAAGAAGCGATGAAATTGGCAAGTGAGAACGATCTAGTCGTGATGGCACATTGTGAAGATAAAAATTTAGCTGGAAGTGGCGCGATGAATGCAGGAAAGAGAGCAGAAGAATTAGAAATAGCAGGGATTAGCAATGCAGTAGAAGATGTGATTGTGGCTAGAGATATTCTTCTTTCCAAAGAAACAAATGCGAGATTACATTTATGCCATTGTTCTACGAAAGATAGTGTCAGAATGATAAAAGAGGCAAAAGAAGAAGGGCTGTTAGTGACGGGGGAAGTATGTCCCCATCATTTTACCCTGACAGAAGATGATATTAAAGAAGATGATGCTAATTTTAAGATGAATCCACCACTTCGTACTAAAAAAGATGTAGAGGCTTTAAAAGAAGGTTTGAAAGAAGGAATTATGGATGTAATTTCTACCGATCATGCACCTCATAGTGAAGAGGAAAAGAAAAAATCTATTAAGGATGCACCATTTGGAATCGTAGGTTTAGAAACAGCGGCAGCTCTCACTATAACAGAGTTGGTGAGAAAGGGATATTTAGATTTTTTAGGAATGGCGCAAAAGATGAGTACGAATCCTGCAAAGGTGTTAGGAATCGATAAAGGGAGTTTAAGAGTAGGGAAAGATGCGGATATCACGATTTTAGACCCAGAGGAATGTTATATCATAGAGGTGAAGGATTTTGCTTCCAAAGGAAAAAATAGTCCATTTCAAGGAAGAGAAGTTTATGGGAAAATTAAAATGACGATTGTAGATGGAGAAATTGTGTATCAAGATGGAATAAAAGTGGATAAAAGGTAAGATAGAGAAATTATGTGAAAAAGGGAAATAAGTATGATGATTGGGAATGGAGGATTAAGTTAAGATGATTCAGAAATTAATACAAAAAATTCAAAAGTTAGAAGCTCCTGTGGTGGTGGGGTTAGATCCTATGTTAAATTATATTCCAGATTGGATTACAAAAAGAGCTTTTGAAGAGTTTGGAGAAACTTTAGAAGGGGCAGCAGAGGCAGTTTATCAGTTTAATAAAGGAATTATCGATGTTATTTATGATATTGTGCCTGCGGTGAAGCCTCAGATTGCGATGTATGAACAATTTGGTATAGAGGGATTAAAGGCATATCAAAGGACAATTACTTATGCAAAAGAAAAGGGGTTAGTTGTGATTGGAGATGTGAAGAGGGGGGATATTGGTTCTACATCAGCCGCTTATGCTGCTGCTCATTTGGGGAAGGTAAAGGTGGGAGGTAATTTTTATTATCCATTTGATGAGGATTTTGCGACTGTGAATCCATATTTGGGAACAGACGGAATACAGCCATTTTTAGATGTTTGTAAAGAAGAAAAGAAAGGCATTTTTGTTTTAGTAAAGACTTCTAATCCTTCTAGCGGAGAATTTCAGGATAGATTTATCGATGGAGAAAAGCCTCTTTATGAAATAGTGGGAGAATTTGTGAATAAGTGGGGAGAACAAGTTATGGGAGAACATTATAGCTATATAGGAGCTGTAGTGGGAGCTACTTATCCGAAGATGGGAGAAGTGCTCAGAAAATTAATGCCTAAGACTTATATTTTAGTGCCAGGATATGGGGCACAAGGGGGACAAGCAAAAGATTTAGTTCCATATTTCAATGAAGATGGGTTAGGCGCGATTGTTAATTCCTCAAGAGGGATTATTGCGGCATATAAAAATGAAAAGTATCAATCTTTCGGAGCAGAAAATTATGCAGATGCTTCTAGAAAGGCAGCGTTAGATATGATTGAAGATATTAATAGTGCGGTCAGATAAAAGGTTAGTTTTAGGTGGGAAGAGAAAGGAGAGGCTATAAAAGGGATATCGTTATGAAAGATATTTCTTGTATGGCGAGTTTAACATGGCAAAAAAATGGAAGGAAACAGTCACCATAATCGAACAAAAGCAAATTGCAGATGGGATTTTCAGTTTGTGGCTTCAGACTGAAAACATAGGAAAAGAAGCTGTGCCCGGACAGTTTGTGAATCTGTATAGTAAGGATAAAAGCAGATTGATGCCGCGCCCGATCAGTATTTGTGAAATAGATGATATACAAAAAAGATTACGAGTGGTTTATCGGGTGGTCGGAAAAGGGACAGAGGAAATTTCTCAGTATACGGCTGGGAATACGTTAGAGATAGAAGGACCTTTAGGAAACGGATTTCCGATTAAGAATGGGAAAAAAGTGTTTTTGATAGGAGGCGGAATCGGAATCCCTCCTATGCTGGAATTAGCAAAACAACTAGAAGGAGAAAAACAAATTATTGTAGGATACCGCAGTGAAACTTTTTTAAAAGAAGATTTAGAAAAATATGGGAAAGTATTTATTGCCACAGAAGATGGAAGTGTGGGAGTGAAGGGAAATGTATTAGATTGTATCAAAGAAAATGGCTTAGAAGCGGATATTATCTTTGCGTGTGGACCTACTCCTATGTTAAGAGCGATAAAAGAATATGCACAGAAAATGAAAATAGAAGCTTGGATTTCACTAGAAGAGAGAATGGCATGTGGGATAGGAGCTTGTCTTGCCTGTGTATGTCAGTCTAAAGATGTCGATGAACATACCAATGTAAAAAATAAAAGAATTTGTAAAGACGGACCAGTCTTTCTTGCTGAGGAGGTGGAGCTATGATAAATACTACAGTGAATATCGCTGGGGTAGAATTAAAGAATCCTATTATGACAGCCTCCGGCACATTTGGTTCAGGGGAAGAATATAGTGAATTTGTGGATTTAAACAAGTTAGGGGCAGTTGTTACCAAAGGAGTTGCAAATGTTCCTTGGCAGGGAAATCCTACGCCGAGAATAGCAGAAACATATGGAGGCATGTTAAATGCCATAGGTCTTCAAAATCCTGGGATAGATGTATTGATCAAAAGGGATATCCCGTTTTTAAAAAAATTTGATACCAAAATTGTGGTCAATGTTTGCGGAAAGACCACAGAAGATTATTGTGAAGTGGTAGAAAGGCTATCACAAGAAGAAGTAGATCTTTTAGAGATTAATATTTCCTGTCCTAATGTGAAAGAGGGAGGAATTGCTTTTGGTCAGAATCCAGCAGCAGTAGAAGCGATTACAAAAGAATTGAAAAAAAGAGCGAAACAGCCTATTATCATGAAACTCAGCCCAAATGTGACAGATATCACAGAAATAGCGAAAGCAGCTGAGGCAGGAGGAGCAGATGCTCTGTCTTTGATTAATACTCTGACAGGAATGAAAATTGATATTCATAAAAAAGCATTTGCATTAGCTAATAAAACAGGCGGTTTATCTGGACCAGCGATTAAGCCTATTGCGATAAGAATGGTATACCAAGTGGCAAATGCAGTAAAACTTCCTATTATTGGGATGGGGGGAATTTCTAATACAGAAGACGCGATTGAATTTTTGATGGCAGGCGCAAATGCAGTAGCAGTAGGGACAATGAATTTCAGAAATCCCTATGTGACAGAAGAAATTGTAAATGGAATAGAACAATTTATGATGCAATATGGATATGAAAGTTTAGCAGATATGAGAATTTAACCTCATCTTAATTTCGGTGAAAGAAAAAGTTAAATACAACATATTTGTGTAGCTTGTATAAAAAAGTCTGTTATAAGAAAATGAAGGGAAAAGGAGAAATGGTTATGGAGCAGTATAAACAGGAATTTATCGAATTTATGGTGGATTGTGAAGTGTTACGGTTTGGAGATTTTACGACAAAAAGTGGAAGAAAAACCCCATTTTTTATCAATACTGGATTTTACCGTACAGGCACTCAGCTCAGAAAATTAAGTGGTTATTATGCACAGGCGATTGAGAACAAATTTGGATTAGATTTTGATATTTTATTTGGACCTGCTTATAAGGGAATACCGCTTTCCGTAGCGACTTCTATCGCAATCAGTGAGCAATATAAGAAAGATGTAATGTATTGTTCTAATCGAAAAGAACAAAAAGATCACGGAGATACAGGAATTTTATTAGGAGGACCTATCAAAGATGGGGATAGAGTGATAATCATTGAAGATGTCACTACAGCTGGAACTTCTATTGCAGAAACCCTTCCTATCATAAAAGGACAGGGGAAAGTGGATATTAAAGGTATGGTAGTTTCTGTAAACCGCATGGAAAGAGGACATGGAGAAAAGAGCGCACTTGCAGAAATAGAAGATATTTATGGTTTCCCTACTACTGCGATTGTAACAATGGATGAAGTAGTAGAGCATTTATATAACCGTCCATATAAGGGGAAGATTATTATTGATGATGTTATGAAAAAAGCGATAGATGCATATTATGAGAAGTATAGAGCAAAAATGTAAAGGAAAAGACAAATTTTAGAAAGGTGAAATCAGAATGGGAGAAAAAGCGTACAAGGCTATGAATGCAACAGGGGTAAGCAATATTATAATCGGAATTGTCACGTTAGTCTTTGGAATCACAGTGGGAGTTCTCTGTATTGTCAATGGTTCATGCCTGCTAAAAAATAAATCAAAAATTACGTTTTAGATATAAGTATAGAAAGGGATACAAAAAAGTGTCCCTTTTCTACTGCTTTTCTTGAATAGAAAGGAAGTTAATGTGTTTTATAAACATAGACGTAAATGGAGTATCGCAATATTTATTTTATATATTGGTATTTTATGTTACTTTTTATTTTTTTCAGAGATGTTTGGGAGGACAGAGATACAAAAAGAGTATCGTTACAATCTGACTTTATTTCGAGAGATTAAACGATTTTGGATCTATCGGAAACAGTTGGGAACAATGGCATGGGTGATAAATATTATTGGAAATGTAGCTGCATTTTTGCCTTATGGATTTTTTTTGCCCATTTTATCAAAAAAGTTTCAGAATTGTTTTAAAGTATTTTTATTGAGTTTTTTATTGAGTTTAGCAGTAGAATTATTACAGCTTATATTTAAAGTAGGATGTTTTGATGTAGATGATTTATTATTAAACACTATTGGGGGAGTGATAGGATATGGGATTTATAGGCTTAGTTGGAGGAAATTTGGATGAAAAACCATATCAACAAGAAAAAATATAAATTTACGGATAAAAGACAATCGATCCGAGGGATTATATCGACTGTCATCGCAATGGCAGCGATAGCATTTTTCACAATTAGTATTGTTATTTCCTATAAAAATCAAGGAAATGCAGGATTAATAATAGGGCTTTTGGGAGTTATCGCTTTATTTTTATCTATATTAGGTTTATATGAAGGAATGAAAAGCTTTAGAGAAGAAGAAATTTTTTACCATTTTGCTTGGATTGGAACAGTCACAAATGCAGTAGTTTTTATCGGAATGGCGATGATAATTTTAATAGGAATATAATTTCAGATAGAGAAATTTTAGGAAAAGCCATTAAAAAATGAGTTGCAACAACGGAGGCAAAAATGAATTTAAGGGAAATGAAAGTAAGAAAACAATGGGAAGAGGAAAATAAATCGGCAGCAGAGCGTTATCAATTATCTATGGCACGAGTAGCAGAAATTGTAAAAGAAACTGTTATAGCAGAACCATTTGGGGAATATTTCAAGAGTGTTGGAGGATTTATTTTACAAATAAAAAATCTCATAGAAGAAATAGAAACAAACACTTGGGAAAAAAAGTCAATAGAAGAATTAGAAAAGATCAATTTAGAACTCTATCAAGATATCATAGGAAAAGCCTATGACTACAGTTTTGCAAACCCTGCTTATGCTGTTGCAAAACTGGGAGAAGAATATGGACAACTATTTTCTTTTGTTTATACAGAAATTCGTGCGATTATCGCAGATGCCTTTGAAGGAAAATTATTATATGTGACAATCTGCACAGAATTATTTTTAGAATTATATACAATGTTTGAAACAGAAATTCCTTCTTATAGCTCTATAAAAGATGTGGTATATTGGTTTATCAGTGATTATACCGATATTTTTTATACCAAGTCTTTAGAAGAGCAATTAAAACCAGAAAATTCTTTTGCGGTAGAATTAATAGAAAAAAGTGATCTGACAGATCTTCGATATCTCTATCAATATGGAGAGAGGATTACAGATTGTGAGAAAAAAACAGCAGAATTTTTAAATCATTTATCAGAAGAAAAAATTATAAAAATAGCGAAGACTTTTGTAGAAGGATATATAAGAGGCTTTTTCTTAGCGAATAAACCTTTAGAACAGAAAGAGATTGTATGTATTCGTTATCCGATAGGGTTTGAAAGAGTAGTGAAAAGGGCAATTATCTTATTTCGGGAAAAGGGATTAGAAACCAGCATTTATCGTTATGCGCTTCATAGTGTGAATAAGCGTAGAAATATACGAATAGGATTTAGTGGAACAGTTGTAAATAAACAATATGAATATGACCATCGTTTTGATGATGCGCTTTATTTTGATAAGGCATTTTATGAAAGAAAATTATCTGTGTTAAAAGTGACATATGAAAAGAATGAAAAGTTGGCAAAGAAATATGCAGGACCTGCAGTAATTGAGAAATTTGGAGAAGAACCTTTTGCGCCTGTCACAAAACCAGAAGCAAGTAAATTATCAGAAAAGCAGCAAAAATTATCCATAGAATACGCCAGTGAGGCAGGACTGATTGCAAATGAATATATTTCTGGAGAAGAAACCAGCTTTACGATTATCGCTTTTCCTACTCCAGAAATAGGGGAAAATTTTGAAGAAATTTTTGAAGAAACCGTGAAGCTCAATACGTTAGATAATCAAGCATATGAGCAAGTACAACAAAATATTATAGATGTTTTAGATAGATCTGATTATGTGATGATAAAGGGAATGAATGGAAATCACACAGATTTAAAAGTGAAGTTAATTTCTCTTGGAAACGAGCAAAAAGAAACAAAGTTTGAAAACTGTGTAGCAGATGTAAATATTCCTGTAGGTGAGGTATTCACATCTCCAGAATTAAAAGGAACACAGGGAGTGTTACATGTGAAAGAGGCTTTTCTTCATGACTTGAACTATAAAAATCTGGAAATTATATTTCAAGATGGGTGTATTGCGGATTATAGTTGTAGTAACTTTGTATCGGAAGAGAAAAATAAAACTTATTTTAAAGAAAATATTATGCAGAATAGAGAAACTCTTCCATTGGGAGAATTTGCGATTGGAACAAATACGATTGCTTATGTGATGGCAAGGAAATATGATATTTTAGAGAAATTGCCAGTTTTAATTGTAGAAAAAATGGGTCCTCATTTTGCGGTAGGGGATACTTGTTATAGTCATTCAGAGGAAATGAGAATTTATAATCCAAATGGAAAAGAGATAGTGGCGAAAGAGAATGATTTTTCAAGATGTAGAAAGACAGAGCCAGAAAAGGCATATTTTAATTGTCATACAGATATCACCATTCCATATGATGAGATAGGAGAAATCGCCTGTTATGATAGAGATGGGAATAAGACAGTGCTGATAGAAAATGGAAGGTTTATTCTGGGTGGTACGGAGATGTTGAATCAGGCGTTTTTGTAAGAAATGTAGATGGAGTTGTAATGGGAACAGAAGGTGTGGGGTTTCCGCTTGTGGCAGGGAAGTATTCCAACGAAGCCGCGCTCTCGCTTCGTTCCAGACGTAACGGTACTAAATTCGCGGTTTCGCTTCTTGCGAAACTGCT
>CAJUHN010000172.1 GCA_910585935.1 uncultured Lachnospiraceae bacterium
CCATAATATCAGTGACCATCTTTTTATTTGCAATTACAGACACAAGATTATCTTCATTATCTAAATTGGCAAACATATGGGAAACTAAATCCTCAACATTTTCAAATTTTAACATTATAATTTACCTCCATATAGTTTAAGCCTTTACAGCATCCTTTAATGCCTTACCAGCCTTAAACTTGGGAGATTTAGAAGCTGCAATAGTAATTGCTTCCCCTGTGGCTGGATTCCGACCCTGACGTTCTGCACGTTCTACAACTTCAAAAGTTCCGAAACCAACCAACTGTACCTTGTCACCATCTACAAGAGCATCTGCAACAACATTAGTAAACGCATTGATTACCTTCTCAACATCTTTCTTGGAAATTTCACTCTTTGAAGCAACTGCTCCGATTAATTCAACTTTATTCATAATTTCAAATTCCTTTCAATTTTAATAAAATAGGAGAGTAGTACATACTCTCCAACACATGTGCTCGTGGCTTTCCCGCCAAATATAATAATCGCCCACTCGTGACGATTTTACTTGTAATTCTATAGGCTATAACTCGCTTTATGTTCTCATAAATTTGGTTATATTTAATGTCTCATCCCATGCTCATGACCACCCTTAAAATTAGTATTTAATTGATTAATCTAACGAAACAGGATAACAAGCCTTTACTCCGTCATTGTCAATTACGCAAACCATTTGTGAAGGCTTTCCACTAAGTCTCTTAGAAATGGTATAATCATCAGTGGTTCCACTAAAACTACCACTTCTAATAATTTTTACGTTTGCAATATCATCATATGAACATCTATGTAAATGCCCATAAAAGATTCCTTTTGGTTTGAAATTAAGCATCATAACCAATTTAGATACGCCAGATTCAGAGTAACTATCCCAATCACCATGTACCATAAGATATTCATTGCCACGAATTATGCAAGTGGCGATAGTAGAATCATAATTTTCATCATCAATAAAAATTACATTCTGCAAATGGTCTAATTTTGCTTTTATATACCAGGGTATAAGATTATCTAATCGGTTTCCTCTAAGAACCTGATCCTTAAATGATGTCCTTGAGTGATTCCCTGCCACTCCATTTATATATACGCTTCTAAAATGTTTACTCAATTCATAAATAAATGCAGAAATTAACTCCGCACTCTTTTGGATTTGCTCAGTGACATTTTCTCTATTTTCCAATTGCGTTGTAAAATGGATTTCGCCATTAAGAATATCACCTAATATACCAACATACGCATTTTCCGACTTGTGTATCTTTTGTATTTCAATTATTTTTGACAAATACTGAGATAATCTATTAGTAGCAATGTCGGAATTATATTTTCCGAAATAATTATCTGTGTCAATTCCTAAATGAAAATCAGATAAACAGATAAATAAATCATTGTCAGCAGATGCAATAAAATTATTCGCTGGTGGAAGAGTGGCAAAACCATTCTTTTTAATTAAGCATTCTAATTTGAATAAATCTTCTTCAATTCTTGCATTTTCACGTAATGTTTTATTTAGGGCTGTACGCTCATCAAAAAGTTTTTGCTTTTCCTTCCTTATATCTTGTTTCTGAAGCTGTAACTCTTTAAAATAAGAATCTTCATCTTTACAAGTCTTAAAAGCGTTGGCATCTAAATATCTTTTAGCTTGCTGATAGGGCTTTCTATAAGCCGCCTCGCTCCTGTACTCAGATTCGTCAGACCTAAATTCTGAATTTATAATTGCAGCTATTTCTTCCCAATTCATATCAAGTATGCCAGAGTCCTTCGCTGATCCAAGACGAAATATAAACTGTTCCTCATTCTCATTTTCTAATCTATGTAAGTCAGTAATGGTAGTCACCTACTTTCATTCTTCATCAAACATTGAACTGGAAATTGGAGCAGCACCGCCTAACTTAAGATCAATAGCCTGTCCAACATACTGTTTAAACATATTTACAATGCTAATAGGAGCGTCAAATGCTTCCTCATTCACTAAAACTAATTCGCCATTGATTTCCTCAACTCTTGCACCTACAATATTTTCAATTGTTTGGTGTGTATTATCTAATTTTGCCATTTGAAATCTTCCTTTCATTTATATGTTTTTATTTCCAATTTGTTATATGTTTACATATGATGGGCTATTGTCGGAGAGCCATGCTACGGAGGTTTATTTTACCAAAACAAACAAAAATTGGGAATCAGGGAATCGAACCCTGGGCAAACACGCTTTATAAGAACGCCGCTCTACCAACTGAGCTAATTCCCAAAAGAACAAATGACGATACCACTGAAATAGCAGCACCGCCACCTGTATAAGAAGTAAGAAATAAAATTATGAAGCAATGAGCTTTTGAACATCAGAACCGGCAATGATTAGTGACCGATGTACTTTTGGTAGGTGATTACAACCTAAATAATTTGAATCACGACCTTTATTTCTCCATATCGTGTAGGATCAATCATTGTTCTGCTTTATTAATATATCAGTTGAAAAAATATTAATCTCCACCATCAAGTTCGACAAAGTGATCAATTTCTGTATTCATGTGAATTAATTCTTTACCTAAAATACAAAAATATCCAATTTTCTCCATATATTTGTTCCCTCTCATTATAAATAATTTTTATTTAGACCACAAACCTAAAAGATATTGTGATACATTCCAAGGAAAGATAAATTTCAAAGATATGTTTTCTTGTTTATCATAAGTGATACATAACACCATAAAAATGCTTATAAACCATTAAATTTACAAGTGAAAATACAGATTTCTATTTCGCTATTCTGTATTTATGTGCTATTTCTCTCTTTCTTTTACGTTCTTTTTCTATTGCACACTTATTACAATACATTCGTTTATTTCCCGTTTTTTCTATTATTGAACCACATTGTTTACAACGAGAATAAATATTTCCATGTCCACGCCTCACTCCATAATATTCTTTCTGGTAATTCTTAAAATAACCTTCCAATGTTCTACATATATAACTAACATAAAAATGATCCTCAGTTAAAAAATCTAATCTTGTGTTTATTTTTGTATTGTCTTCATATTCCCCAATAAGCCGACAATTATCAAAGCATCTCATCAAAAAATCTTCAACAAACTTTTTATACTCATTCCATGACAAAGACATTTTTTCTTTTTGTAATCTTAATTTTACTTTTTCGGCATTATCTATAGCATCATCTATAATTCCTGTAACAGTGGCGGTTTCCATATCAATTCCAGAAATCCATTGATAATATAATTTCTTTGGAACCTTTAATAAGCTCATATATTCTTTGCCTAAAATAACTTCTTTATCAAAATATCTGGTATAGATATTATTTACCTTCTGTCTGATAATGAAACGCCAATTTTCATCCTTTGTCATTGATTTATAATATGTATACTCAATATCTGACCAAGTATCAAAAACTTGTCCGAGTTCTGTCTGTAATAAATCTTTCCTAACATTAAATCTTACTGACTTTTTATATATTCTTCGTTTATTATCAGAAGACCAGATAGAAGAGCAGAACGATCTAAAAATCTCGTCCTTTTCTTCTTCTGTTTTTGATTCTTTATAGTCTTCTATAATTTCATATAAAAATGAATCGTCACATTCGTATATATGTATCACCTACCTCAAATTCATAATATTTACCAAGATATTCATAAGAATTATTTGTTTTATAAGGAACCTCTTGTATAGAAATATTTCTTTTAGGATTTGTATTATTCCTTAAATTATTAATGATGTAATCACCATAGGCAGACCATGCAAAAGATTTACTAATAGAGATAGAGGAATATGAAACTTTAATTACATAGTTTGCAATCAATTCTTCATCACTTCCAAGCTCATCTAATATTTTTGTCTTTAAATGATTAATTACAATATCAAAATTAACAAGATTTCTATGTACATCATATCCTGATATCATTTTACCCTCATTTTTATAATGCTTATGAATTATTTCCGCATATTGGTTAATATATCTTCTACATATTTTCATGATTTTTTTATCAGACAAGTCTAAATCGTTATTAATAATCAAACATCTGGTGTCAACCAAATTGTTTACATCATTATTCCAAAGAATGTTTTTCTTTTCCCAGGTACAAATATAATCACATAGTTCATTCATAGGGGAAGGGGAGTGATAAGCATTTAATTTTACTTTATCCGCTTTATTCTCTAACTGCCTATTTGTTTCAGCTAAAGTTTTGTATGTTTTCAGTTTAGAAGGATAATTGTAAAGTAAAAAGTATGGAAGCTGTTTTAAATGCTTTCTCAAACCACTGTTCATATGCCAACGAAATCCCGTCTTTAAAAAGTCGATTTCTTTTCCCTGAAAAATTCTAAGTAACGATGAATAATTTGAATATAATTCTTTTATATCTTCATTGGTTGTATATCTGTTTTCAATACTTGTCGCTACATTAGTAATTTCTCCGATCCTGTTATCTCTTGTCATAACCTCATATTCTATAATATTTTCTTTTGTGTATGGTTTTGATTGCGCTGTTACTTTATCCTCTATATCAAGAATGATATGTTTTTCAATCTTAGATTCAATAATTATGGGTTCATCACATAGTAAGAAAATATCTCCGTCACAGTCGGCTCCTCCTTGTTGTGGAAGAGATACGTCATACATATTGAACATCACAACATCCTGATCTTTGAAATATCCAAACCATCTGTTAATAATATCATTCTTTTCAATTTTAACTTTGTTTACCTCTGAAGGATCTACTAATGGGGAGCGAAGTGAAATAATATCTCCACAATCAAAATTACCACTATATATTTCTCTTTCACTCAAACAACCAACAGGTTCCATATCAACGGCATATTGTAAATATCCAATCATATCGCCAACACCTGTGTGATAAAATCCTGAACAATAAATTTTCCCGACTTTTGCCTCGTCAATGGATTTCTTCAGCTTTCGATATATAAACTGTTTTACTGCTGGATCTTTTAACATGACATCATTGATTAAGGTAGCTTCAAGATATTTACTTTCTGGCTCATAACCATCAGTATCCATAATTCCCATGAACTTATAAGTATAAAATTTATCCCCTTTTATTATTTTTTCAAATAGGGAAGTAGTATACTTTGCCAAAGTCACAATTTTACCATCATTATTACTATCAAGAATATCATAATCACTTACAGATTTACTTTCATAAGCATCAATATACTTTTGATTCCATAAATTCAAGCATTGTAAATACTGAAAATTCATCCTGGTATATTTGTTTAGATGTTTTACATGATGGCTATATTTGCTGATCCCCAATTTAAATTTATATTTCCTAACGGTATTCATATATTCAACCCAAGCATTGTCACCATACTTTTCTTTAAAAATCTTGTGACCTTTGAACATAGAAATATTCCAAATACAATCAACCATACTGATATGATGCTTTGTACCATAAATATCTGTGATGTATTCATATCCCCACTCTTTAAGAATCTGCCTAAATGGAACATAAACAGAATACCCTTTAACAAATGGTAGGCGTACCTGAGTTCCAATTACATTGTAATCAAGACCCAGTTGTGAGCTTACGTTTTCCATGAAGCCATGCTCATGACACCCACACCCATCAAAAGGAGAAATTTTTAAATCTTTATATCCTTCTTCGATTTCTCTTGACTTATATTTTTTTGTTTTGCCAGTTTCCTTATCTACAAATTCTTTTTCCCTTTCGACAACATACTTGATTAATTGGTTCTGAAGAGTTTTCTCGTACTCACCAATAATTACGATATTTGGCATATAATCTCTGATAAGAGTACAGGAGCTAAATGGTAAACATCTTTGTGCTTCATACTTTGAGATTACACACTCATCAATTTCGATATCCATCTGTGTAATCATATATAATTCATCAAAAATTGAATCACATACAAAAGCAGTAATTCCATCTTTACCTTGTGAAGCCGATTTTCCAAAACGAGTATAATGAATACCGTTATATGTAAAACCTTTATCTAAAATATGTCTCAAATCTTTTTCTTGCTTTGGATTTTTCTTAGCTACAACAAGAATAATTTCGTCTATATGTGAAGAAAATTTTCCACGCAATCTCTCAATTTGATCAAATAAAGGAGAATCACCTTGAGCGATAAGATATTCCTCTTTTATTTCTTTTTCTCTGCTGACAATTGCACTAAAGTTTTGCTTGATAAGTTCCCTGATTGGAATTTTTACAAGTGTATATTGAGTTGTTTCTATCTCACGTTCCTCCTCACTAAACATATTTAATTGCTTCATTATAAAAGTCTTTTGCGATATTTCTTAGTGCTTTTGTTGATATTTCATTTCTAATCCAATTCCAGATATTCATTAGTAAATCATCAAAACATGCATCCATAGACGGATTGGTTATATATTTAACTTGTTTTTTACCAAACCAGTAGTCGAAGATGTTTGTAAACCATAATATTACTAAGAAACATTCATCATCATATGATGATCCTTCAAGTATAACAACTTTACCAGAAGACTCTTCTGGATATTTCATATCAATTTCAGAATTTCTAATTTTCATCATATTTAACACGTTATTAACATCTTTATCGCTATTAACATTCCATAATGTATATCCGTGTGGAATAGGTGGTAATCCTCTAACAATGCCACTAATAGACCGCATTTCTGTATTTAACAAATAGTTTCCAAATATTCCATACATACTAAACATATTCTCATCTCCTTCTCTCCAATGGAATTTCTATTCTAAGTCATTGCTGTCAAAGTTATTGTTATCCAGCAATGCTTGATATTTCTTTCCGAGCAGTTTTCTCCGTTCCTCATAATCATACATTTCCTGCAAGCGAATTAAATCTGTATCAAACTTTTCTAACTCAGCAACCATCTGGAGTTCAAAGTTATTGAAATGGTTTCTCACAGGTTCATCTTTAGGCAGACAGTGTTTAAAACGATAGTCGGATGCACTCATGCCAATAATAATTTCATTAAGCAGGTTGGCTTCGCCCATAAATATTCCCTGATCACCACGCTTTTTACACCAGTCTGGCATTGATGGCATTAGTTCCTTTTTGGACAGATTAATTATCTTGCGGTAGTTCTTATAATGTTCTAAAGTTTCCCATCTATCAATGTTCCACAAACGTCTTGGTTTAAATGCTTTATCAATGGCAATAAAATATTTACGGGAAATGCGCCCAATTTTATTATTCTCCACCATAGACAATTCTTTTGCCATATCAAGAGTGAGAGAGTAGTCATTTATTTTTACATTTTTACGTTTGCCCGTTTTGGTAAACGTTAATTTCCAGTCTTCACTTTCAACAAATTCATATTTGTTTATCCGATCTTTAATCCAATTGGCAAAAACTTTTCCAACTTTCAATTCCTTATGTAATGTCCTTGCATCAATCCAGGAACCATCCTCTTGCTGTAACACAGGAAGTAGTTTCTGATATTCTAAAATGATTTGAATATCAGATTCCTTCAGATCTCCGTTTTTAACATATTGTTTCAGTTCCTCTTCTTTAAAACTATTCTTTCTCAGATTATTATTATTTTTGTTCATCATTCGTTCCTTTCATTTTCAAGTTGTATTTTGCATAGTTCTAATCCTATAACCAAGCCATTCCAGTAATTCTTTCATATCATGAAAAACATTCATAGTGACGATATTCACCATCTAAGTTTTCAATATATTCTTCTCCATCATAAATTCCTTCTTCACAAGAAGAGCAGTAGTGAGTTGCCTTTGGTGGCATATAATTGGGACAAATTGAAAAGCATGGATTATGCCTACATATCTCACACAATTATGCAACACCTCCCACACCATATTTCTCTATTCGTTCATGTATATATCCGTCATTGGTTGTATAATAAATATCTTTAATTCCAAGATCCTTAATTGCCGCCATACAGGAAGGACATGGCATGGATAATCCAAACGGCCGATCCTTACGAATTCTATATATGTATAATTTCACTTTTGAAAAGTTAATATCTAAATTTCTGATAGAATTTATACAGTTAATTTCTGCGTGTAGCTTTGGTAACATAGTATCTGATGGTTTACGGTATCTATTATATTTCTTCTGTATTGGATGGGTTTTATTACAGTTGCAACCGATTCCAATAATACTACCTTGATAAACAACTACACATCCGATATGAGTCTTATAATAATCCGATATAGTGGCAGCTTGTCTTGCTTTATCAAAATATCTGTAATCACTCTTTGTCAGCATTTAACTTTGCCAATCTTTCCTTCTCAAACAATTCATTACCACGATCAAAACACGCAAGTTCATATTCATATCGCTCTACAAAATAATCAAAATACCTATTACCCTCATCATTTTCAACAGTGGCAGCCTGATGAACAATTCTGCAGATATTCTCTATAATGGTCTCTCTAGTTCCTGATATGTATTGTGTATCTACTTTCTTAGAAGATAACTTTATTCGATCCTCAATATCATTACGATTTAGCCACATAGAAAGAGAGTATTTACTATTAGGTTTATCAAAATGATATACACATTCCACAAAGTAGTTTTTATATCCAAAATCGGATAACTCAATTGTAAGCGTGTTGCCTTTAAATTTTGGTTGTATCAGCTCTTTTAGAC
>CAJUHN010000173.1 GCA_910585935.1 uncultured Lachnospiraceae bacterium
AGTACCATTACGTCTGGAACGGAGCGAAAGCGCGGCTTCGTTGGAATACTTCCTTACTGGGGCGAACCTTCCTCTCCAAACCTCCCTTAACTATCATCCATCAAAAGTCCCCTTAATATTATAAAACCCACAACTTAAAGAAACGGCATAGCCAAAGCTAAACCGTTTCTTAAACTCTTTTACTATAATTTCTCTTTTATCCAATTAATAAAGTCGATATTTTATTATCTTTTCTGATAAATTGTACACTCTGATAAGTACCTATCACCTGTAATATTTCTGAATCGATGATAATTTTCACCCCTGAATAAACCTTATTTTCCACTATAACTCTAGATTGCCCCATATTATTAATAGCTTCTAACATGATAACTTTTTCTCTTAAATATCTATCTCTTTCTCTTTTCTTAATCACTACTGCCTGTTTTATCTTCTCGTACAAATTTTTATCTATTTTCTTAGTTCTCTCTATAGGGTTATCTGTTTTCTCCTCATCTGGTTTCTCAAACGCTGCTACTTGTTTTAATAACATCATAATTTCAGAATCTACTTTATTAATGGATTTATTTAAGTCATTATATTGTTCCACATATTCCGGATTGATTCCAGTTTCTATAATGGTTGGAATCTCCGCCATATTTCCTAAACCATGTGCTTTTACACACTGTAATGCTCGTACCTTTCCGCCAATAATAACTCCCTTTGAACCTGATACTGTCACTGTTCCTCCAGAATTTACCTGACAATTTAAAAAATAGTTTGCATTTACATCTCCCTTTGCATTAATATTTACTGCTTCAAAAAATTTTCCTGAAACATTTCCGACACTTTCAATATAGCCTGTGCCTGCTCCCTGCATTCCTTGTTTTAAAATAACATTTTTTCCGCTTCTAATTTTTGCATTTTCTACATGTCCATCAATAATAACATCTCCTGTTGCAACAATAGACAATCCTGATGCCATATTGCCTAACACGTTGACATCTCCATCAAAACGGACATTTCCAATGGATAAGTCTAGATCTCCCGCTATAGTATAAACATTACTAATCTCTAATTTACCATCGCGAAACTCTATCTTTCCATTCTTTAAAGCAATATATTTCTTTTTATCTTCGGAAACAACAAAACCTGTTCCACGTAAAGGTGGTAAATCTGCGCCCCTTTTCGGCTTTAAGATTTCTCCTGTTACAGTATAGCCATACACTCCTGTTGTTGCAGGTATATATTCTGCTACTACTTGCCCCGCTTCAACTGATTCAAACAGTTCTAAGTTCAAATAATCAACTGAACCATCTGGCAATATCTTTGGCATTGATGGCATTTTCGTACGAAAATGATAAGTATAATAACCCGCTTCCCCATCCACAGGTAATTTCCCCTTAGCTACCGTGATAGGACTTTCATATATCTCTTTTTCCAACATTTTTTTAATTGTGGCTTCATCAATCCCCTGTTTTATGCCATTGTTATCTAATAAGGCAAGAATATCCTTTAAAGTATAACCTGCATCATTGGGAGGTTGCGTCAGCTCTAAAGTTGCGCTCAATTTATCTTTGCTTATCTTTATTACTGACTCTTTATTTTTTTCAAAAAAATCAAATACATTATCCATTATTTCACCTCCTATTATTACTATATCTTAAGTACTTATCATCTGTCAATGCCTGTCGTAATTTTAACGTAATAATTTACTAAAATATCTATCATTTCCTAAGTTTACGGTACTATACAAAATACATATTTCAGTAATTCCATTTTCTGTTATAAATTGTTCCAAGCTTCCATTAAAATATCGAAAGTCTAAAAGATATGTTTCTTCAAAATGATTTATCATAAATGGACTGATACTATTAGCAAAGGAATCTTTTATGAGCAGTAATTTTTTTCCATTTCTATTATCACTTTTTATCTCTGTGAGAGCAGAATTTCCTCCCAAAAATACTGCATATTGATCCTTTGTCTTTAATTTTTCTAAATCATAAATAGAATTTTGTATGGTTTCTTCTAAATTTATTCTCATTTCATAAGAAATAGGAGATAATGGTTCATATAAAATAATATTGTCTGGTGGCATTTTAATATTGACTTTGGATTGTATTGTCCCTAAAAAATTATCAGAAACTATCTTTTTATGAAATTTATCTTCTGTCCATGCTGTTATGTTTCTCTGTTCTGCCCATGCTAAATATCCATAATAAGCCCCTAGAGTAGTCCAATGATGATCGGTTCTATAATAAATATCCTCCGTTTTATGTTCTAATAAAATCTCTTCCACAGAAATATAATTTTCTTCTGGTATTTCCTTTTTTATCTCTTCTAAAAATTCTTTCTGTCCATCTTCTAAAGCAAAAGCTGGAAGCTTCTCCTTTAAAATATAAGAAGCTGTAGGCACAATCAAGACTTGAATATTCTCTTTTCCTAAAATATCTTGATATTGAGTTATAAATTGTTTCATATAAGTTATATTCTTCTGACTTATCTTATTTTGAAATTCTTCTTTTTCATGCTTTTCTATATAATAATCATTTTTTGAAAAATAGACTCCATTTACTTCCTGTTTTAACAAAAGTCGATCTATTTTTGTTTTACAGGCAATCCATTGATTCCGGAATAAAAATTGGTCAGATAAATACTCCTCATACTCTTTTTCATATTTTCCACTCTTTATATTTTCTAGAGATAATTCTGGTTTTTGTTTTAAAATCCGGTTTTCTGTTTCAGAAAAATGACTATCTTTTTTCAAGATGCTTCCAATAGAGATGCCCCCTAGGATAAGACAGAATAAACAAATAGTGATGATATGATTTATCTTCTCAGCAAAAATCGGGCTTGAAATTTTATTCTTCAAATTATAATGCTCCTTTCTAAAATCGAAAATATAAAAAGGGATTATAAGAGGAATCCACCAAATATGCAACTGCTCCTAATAAAATACCTATATATCCTATATTTTGTAAAATACCTCTTCCCATCTTACCTATCAAAGTTTCCTTGGAAATATTTTTCTTTTTCTTAGAAAAAGGCAATTTCTCAAAGAGAAAATTTTTTTCTTGGAAAAATCCTACGCTTGCCAGACATGCCAGAATAAGTAATACACTATAATTTAAAAATAGATATATGGTTTCTTGATTTATAAAACCTGAAAAATTTCCCAAAAATAGAATCTTAAAATACTGCCAGCCTTTCTGCATGTCCTCAAAAGCGAACAAAACCCAACCACACAAAATCATCAAAGAAGCATAGAAATGTCCTATCCAATTAGGTGCTTTTTCCAGCCATTTTAAAAGAAACATCTTTTCTATTATCAAAAGGATTCCATAAAAAATCCCCCATAACAAAAAATTTAAACTAGCTCCATGCCATACTCCTGTCAAGAGCCAAACTATCGCAATATTACGAATTTGCTTTAAAAGACCCTTTCGATTTCCGCCTAACGGAATATAGACATATTCCTTGAACCAAGTTCCTAAAGAGATATGCCATCTGCGCCAAAATTCTGTAATACTTTTAGAACGATAGGGATAATTAAAATTCATAGAAAAATGGAAGCCAAACATCTTTCCTAATCCAACTGCCATATCAGAATATCCTGAAAAATCAAAATAAATTTGCAGTGCATAGGCGATAATTCCTATCCATGCCATAACAACTGGTATTTCTCCTGCTGTTTTTTGGCTGATTTCCTCCCATAATAATCCAATATTATTGGCATATAACACTTTTTTTCCTAGACCGATGATAAAATAGCGAATTCCTAAGCTGAAATCTTCTACTGTTTCTTTTCTCTTCTCTAATTGTTGTGCTATTGTTTTATATTGTACAATAGGACCAGCAATTAACTGAGGAAACATTGCTACATATGCACCAAAAGAGAGAAGATTTTTTTGTACTTTCGCATCTCCTCTATAAACATCTATTGTATATGACATTGTTTGGAACGTATAAAAAGATATCCCTATTGGTAAAGGAAATATTTTTAGATATTTGAAGGTGCATAAAAGACTTAAATTTATGATCACAGAAGAAAGTACCACCAACTTCGCTTTTTTTTCTTCTCCCCTTCTTTTATAACTTTCTACCATACGACCATGTATATAATCGACTATGGTAGAAAATAACATCAAACTGATATAAACGGGTTCTCCCCACGCATAGAAGACCAAGCTAGAAAAAAATAATACTGCATTTCGTGCCTTTTTAGGAAACAGGAAATACAGTATTAATACAATGGGAAGAAAACGAAATAAAAATAATAAACTGCTAAAAACCATATCCATTTTCTCCGTATTTTTCTATATTTTAACACTTTATATCCATCTTACCTCTATAGCTCAAGAACATGATATCATTCCCGCTGTATGATACAATTTTTTATTCAAAAAATTTCTTAATCGCATCAATTGCTAATTGGTTTGACTCTTGTGCCTGCTTTAACATGTCTTCCTCTTCTGCCATATCATCTTTTATTTGTCCTAACATCACAAAAAATACATAATCGCCTTCACGAAGAACAGAAGAAGCATTAACTTTTGGTACATTCATAGGATATTGCAAACTATCATTTATTAAATAATCCCGATAACTGGTAAGAGCCTTTTCAACTTCTTCTCCTTTTCCTTCTTTCGCCTTAATCGCAATAAAAGTATCCACATGTGCACTGATCATAGGTGTTTCTGCAATAGCCTCTTCATATAAATCAGAGCTTATATTTAAAACATCATTAATTTCCATTGGCATTTCAGGAAGATAGTTTTCTCCATACACCTCCTTTACCGCATTATGAATCTCCTCTAAAGAAATCTCCTTTTGTGACTGTGATTCTGTCTGCGTCTGGGAAGAAGTCTGAACTGGTGTATTCTCTTCTTTTTTTCCACATGCAGCTAAAGAAAGTACCATAATTCCTATCCATATAGCCAAACTTCGTTTTTTCATATATTTCTCCTTTATCTATTCCTATATAATTAATATTTGCTTTTTCATTTTACTTTATTTTTTTCTTATCCGCAACCCAAAAAGACTTTTTTTAGAATTTTGTTAGAAAAATTTAAAGCTTTTTTCTATTGTTTTCATTCTAAAATTTCCTAATTTTGGGATTTTCAAGTTTTATTTCTTTCCCTGTTATAAACTACCACCTTCTTTTTTTCTATTCTTTTAGAACTCTATTGTTTCTTCTAATCTAAAATCTTCTTTCACTTTTATGTTTATTATAATAAAATATTATATTACTTATACTTAAGTTATAAAAATATATTGTATTTTTTTATTAAATCAGTTACACTATAGGTATCAGCTTGTTCCTAACCATCATAATGTATTTTCTAAGCATGAACTAGCTTATTAAACGAAGTTTATTAAAATTCAATCGAAGGGAGCATTGTAATGGAAGCGAAAGAATTCAAGATACTCGTTGCTGATGATTCTCTATTAGCAAGAAAAAAACTAATTACTAATTTAAATGAATTGGGATATAACAATATTTTTGAAGCAGCAGATGGAGAAGAAGCTGTAAATAAATATAAAGAAGAACAGCCAAACCTTATTTTTATGGATATTGTTATGCCAAAGCAATACGGACTTGACGCATTAAAAGAAATTATGGATATTAATCCAAATGTCATTGTAATTATGGTTTCTACTACTGGTACAAAGAAAAATATTACAGACGCACTGAAGGTCGGAGCTGCTGATTTTATTTTAAAACCATTTACAAAATCACAGATTACCGCTGTTTTACAAAAGTACAATCGGTAAACAGAAAGGGATTAAAAGTATGCTAACACAATTTTTTGGAAACTATCTATTAGAGAAACATATAGTTGACTCGAAACAATTATTAGAAGCATTGCGTTATAAACATAATAATTATGAAACTTTAGATGCGATTGCACTTTCTTCTGGATATATGACGAAAGAAGAAAGTGACGATGTACATAATATGCAGACACAGATGGATGGTGATTTTGTAGAAATAGCCTTTCATATGGGTTACTTAACAGAAGAACAAGCAAAAGAACTAGCAGAAATCGTACATTATGGATATTTATTATTAGGAAATGCTATTATAGAATTAGGATATTGTACTCAAGAAGACATGGCAAGAATTGTCGCAGACTATGAATTTGATTTTCAACTTTCTTTTTCAAGCTTCTTAAATTTTGATAAAGAAAAAATAGATGACATGGTTATGACATTCTATCATATTCCAGATACACAAGAATTCAATCCACAACGAGAATATATCACACTATTAGTGAAAAATATTCTTCGTTTTATTGGAGATGATTTTCGATTTTCACCCACCCTCACTACTTTACCAGATATTCCAGATATGCGGGAAGTACGCCAAAATATCCTAGGTTCTTTTCATATTTCTACTTATATTATTGGATATAAAGATTTTATGGATAGTTTTGCTTCACGCTATGCCTGTGAAGCACTGACAGAAAAGGAAGAAGAAGAATATATTACTGCAGCATTAGAAGATTTTTTGAATTTAAATAATGGAATTTTTACTGTCAATATGTCAAATGATTATAACGAAGAGTTGGAGCTATCCGCTCCTGAATTTTTACATACCATATCCGAAGACACTCGTATAAAACAAATGTATATTATTCCCATAGAATTTTCTTTTGGAACAATCTATTTCTGTTTTTCAAAAAATTGAATACCATTTTGATTAAAGTTATTTCTTCATAATATAATAACTTTTTATAACAAACACTATGATAAGTTGACATATCATAAGAAATATTCTCACTTTTTACCAATCATCTTATGATAAGAGAAAAGAGATTTTATAAAATCTCTTTTCTCTGTTTTTATATTATCCTTTATTATACAGATAGGTAAACTTTTGATACTATCTGCTGCTTTTTCCATTTAAAATCTCTTTTACCATCTCTCTCATTTCTTCTGGTCTGCAAACCTTATGATGCAAAATAGGTGCTGTCCGAATCTCTTCCATCGCTTCTGGCACTGCTACACCAGATATCTGACTCAACTCATCAACTAAAGCGAAATCCTCCCACTCATCGTATTTTATATCAATGGCGTCTAACACACTTCTTGTAAATTTATAAGGACTAGCAGTAGAAGCGATCACTGTTTTTGTTCTATCCTCTGTTTCCTTTTTGAACTTATCATATACTACAGAAGCCACTGCCGTATGAGTATCTATCACATAACCTGCTTTTTCATACAACTTTTTTATCTTTTCCTTTATCTGCTCTTCTGTTGCATAACCACCATAAAAGTCACATAGCTTTTGTTTCATCTGCTCTGTAATTTCATATTTTCCCTCTTTTTTAAGCTGCTCCATCAATAGCTTATTATTTTTATCATCTTCTCCTCCAATTCGATAAATAAGACGCTCTAAATTACTGGAAATTAAAATATCCATAGATGGAGAAGAAGTTAAAATAAAATCTCTATTTTTATCATAAATTCCTGTTGTAAAGAAATCATATAAAACTTTATTTTCATTAGAAGCACAGATTAATTTATCAATCAAAATTCCCATATTTTTCGCATAATATGCTGCCAAAATATTGCCAAAATTGCCAGTTGGAACTGCAACATGAATCGATTCATTTTCCTTTATCTCTCCCTCCGCCAATAAATGTGCATAAGTATATACATAATATACAATTTGAGGAACTAGCCTTCCAATATTAATAGAATTTGCAGAGGAAAATTGAAAACCAGCCTCTTCTAACTCTTTCGCTAATTGCTTATCATGAAATAATTCTTTCACCCCTGTCTGTGCATCATCAAAATTCCCTGTAATACCAACTACATATGTATTTTTTCCTTTTTGCGTGAGCATCTGCTTTTCTTGAATAGGACTCACTCCATTTTTAGGATAAAAAACAATAATCTTCGTTCCTTCTATATCCGCAAATCCCGCTAATGCAGCTTTTCCAGTATCCCCAGAGGTAGCGGTCAGAATTACAATATCATTTTTTACCCCATTTTTCTTTGCAGCAGTTATCATCAGATGAGGCAAAATAGACAATGCCATATCTTTAAAAGCAATCGTAGACCCATGAAATAACTCCAAATAATATGCTTCATCTGCTTTTACAATAGAAACAATTTCCTCTATATCAAATTTTTGATCGTATGCCTTTTTAATACAATCCTTTAATTCCTGTTCTGTAAAATCTGTAAAGAAGAGTTTCATCACTTCATATGCCGTTTCTTGATAATTCATTTTAGCTAATTCCTGTAAAGAAACTTCCAATTTTGGCAGCACAGTTGGCACATATAAGCCTCCATCATCTGCTAATCCTTTTAAAATCGCTTGAGAAGCCGTTACAGGCTGACTATCTCCTCTTGTACTTTTATATAATAAATCCATATATTGCCTCCATTCTTTTCTTCCATTGTTTTTAAATATTATACCCTATTTTATTCTGAGTTTCCAGTAAAACTTTAAAACCTTTCTATGAATAGTTAATGTTACTTTTTTATATGAGTTTCCGCTAGGAGCAAGAAATGTTCCAACGCAGCCGCGCTCTCGCTCCGTTCCAGACGTAGCGGTACTAAATTCGCAGCCCCTAAC
>CAJUHN010000174.1 GCA_910585935.1 uncultured Lachnospiraceae bacterium
GAGCGGTGCGGTCACGCGCCGAGAATTTAGTACCGCTACGTCTGGAACGGAGCGAGAGCGCGGCTTCGTTGGAATAGGTTCGTTCCTATGCGAACCTTATAAATATCTCTTACTACTACTAAATCCCCTTCCTCTCACTTCATTTATCTGTCCTATAATCATAAATGCCTTTTCATCCTCTTGCTGAACCAATTCATTGAGTTTAGGCAATTCTCTGCTAGAAACCACAGTCAAAATAATCCGAGTATCCTTATGCATATATCCTGTCTGCGCATCTAATAATGTATATCCTCTATCTAATTTCTTAGAAATAAGTTCACTAATCTCTTTATATCTCTCACTAATTATCTCCACTTGTGTTTGTGCTTTTCCTATCACTAATACTTTCTCTAAAATTACCGTATATAATATAACTAATAAAATCCCATATAATACTTTTTCTTTATCAGAATATAAAATTTGAGCTAATAAAATAGCAAAGTCAAAGGCATATAAAGAAACAGCGATTGGTATATGAAATTCTTTGTTCAATACTAAAGGTGGGATATCCATTCCTCCTGTAGAAGCTCCTACCTTTATCACTATACCAATCCCAATTCCTATCATAGCTCCTGCGAAAATAGTCGCTAAAAGATGATCTTCTGTAATACTGTTCATTCCAAAAATTCTCTGAAATACGCCTAAAATAAATGGATAATAAAATGTACTGATCAACGTGGTTATTGCAAACTTCTTTCCTAATATGATAGCTCCTAATAAAAACATCAGTAAATTAAATACAGAAACAAATATTGTAATAGGAATAGAGAATAAATGATTAAGTACTAATGCTATCCCTGTTGTTCCTCCTGTAATCAAACCATTAGGCAATATAAATAGTACTACTGCTAAAGCATACAGAGAATTTCCAGCTAAAATCCAAATTAAATTCCATATATCTTGTTTTTTCATTTCCTTTTTCCTTTCTCTTTTTTTATCTACATCTTATTTCGCTAATCACGCAAAAAAAGACCAGCAGGAACTGGTCTTTTTCCTTATCTCTCATCATCGAATCTCCGTCTTTCCTCCCATATAAGGTTGTAATACACTAGGAATGTGAACAGATCCATCTGCCTGCAAATTATTTTCTAAGAACGCAATTAACATTCTAGGAGGAGCGACTACTGTATTATTTAAAGTATGTGCGAAATATTTTCCATTTTCTCCTGTTACACGAATTTTTAACCTGCGTGCTTGTGCATCCCCTAAATTAGAACAGCTTCCCACTTCAAAATACTTTTTCTGTCTAGGCGACCATGCTTCTACATCAATAGACTTTACTTTCAAGTCCGCTAAATCTCCAGAACAACATTCCAATGTACGCACAGGAATATCTAAAGATCGGAATAAATCCACGGTATTCTGCCAGAGTTTTTCAAACCATATCATACTTTCCTCTGGTTTACAAACTACAATCATCTCTTGTTTTTCAAACTGATGAATTCGATAAACTCCTCTCTCTTCTAATCCATGTGCTCCTTTTTCTTTTCTAAAACAAGGAGAATAGCTAGTAAGAGTTTTAGGCAGTGTTTCTTCTGGCAAAATAGTATCTATAAATTTTCCGATCATAGAATGTTCACTTGTCCCAATCAAGTAAAGGTCTTCTCCCTCAATTTTATACATCATAGAATCCATCTCTGCAAAACTCATAACTCCAGTCACCACATTACTGCGAATCATAAAAGGAGGAATACAATACGTAAATCCTCTGTCAATCATAAAATCTCTTGCATAAGAGATCACAGCAGATTGTAAGCGAGCGATATCCCCCATCAAATAATAAAAACCATTTCCAGCTACCTTTCTTGCACTGTCTAAATCAATTCCATTCAGGCGTTCCATAATGTCTGTATGATAAGGCACTTCAAAGTCAGGCACAACGGGTTCTCCAAATTTCTCTACCTCTACATTTTCTGTATCATCTTTTCCAATCGGAACAGATGGATCGATGATATTGGGAATCACCATCATAATTTTCATAATCTTTTCATTTAATTCTATTTCCTTTGCTTCTAATTGTTGAAGCTTTTCCGAATCCCTATTTACTTGCTGTTTTAGTTCTTCTGCCTCCTCTTTCTTTCCTTGAGCCATCAGACCCCCAATTTGCTTAGAAATCTTATTTCTCTGTGCTCTTAAATTATCTGCCTCCTGCTTACAACTGCGATTTTCAGAATCTAATGCGATCACTTCATCCACCAATTCCAATTTACTATCTTGAAATTTATTGCGAATATTTTGTTTTACTACTTCTTTATTTTCTCTTACAAATTTTAAATCTAACATCTTATTCCTCCTTTTACTTCATCTCAGCACCTGAAATAGCTTCCTCCATCTTAACCTTCTGATCTTTTCTAAAATCTCTATAATAAGATTTATAACAAATCGTAGAATATCCCTCTCTACTATTCGCCACGTAAAACACATGTTATAACAACACCTAACTTCTTTCTATATCCTTGTACATAAAAAAACCCTTCCATCCCCCTATTCATTGGGACGAAAGGATTCCGCGTTGCCACCCAAATTGCTAAACTTTTTGTCTAGCCATCTCATTATAGTGAGATAAAGGTCACTACCCTTTGGCTTTCACCAATAGCTAAAAAAGTGGAACGATTTTCTGTTTCGCTGATTCGCACCAACCATCAGCTCTCTGTAGAAACATAACAAATCTTAGCTTTTCTCATCGCTGTTTCTTTTTATTTTTGGTCATTATACAACAACTTACATATTTTTTCAAGCCCTAATCTTCATTTTTTCAACTCACTCAAAAAATCAAAAATAAAACTGCTATCCAAAATAACATATCTCTATAAATACAAACGGAAAGAAATAGAAACATAAAATATCTGAAATCTGAAAAAAGAAAAAGAGTAAGGAGAACACTTTCGCGAATGATTCGCACGGCAAGAAAGTATTCCAACTAAGTCGCGCTCTCGCTCCGTTCCAGACGTAGTGGTACTAAATTCTCGGCGCGTCACCACACCGCTCATTAAGTACCAACGTCTTCCAAGGGACTTCTTTTGGAATACTTTCTTGCCTTTGCTAGTTTCTTAACTTTTCTAGGAAACAAAAAAGTCATATCGTTCACTTCATGGATAAAAATAAAACAGAACAATTCTTATTATTTTATATTAAATAACCAATATCATTTCATAATTTATCATAATGCCAACAATCCTACTCCAAAAATTTGTCTATATTACTAAACTAGCACAGGAATGTATTCTATTCCAAAAGAAGCCCCTTGGAAGACGTCGGTACTTAATAAGCAGTTTCGCAAGAAGCGAAACCGCGAATTTAGTACCGCTACGTCTGGAACGGAGCGAAAGCGCGGCTTCGTTGGAATAGAATACATTCCTGTGCGAACCTTTATTCAAAATGTTTCACATATTCTCTCTTTCACTTTGCCTCTCAATATTATTCAGCCACATCAAAATCAAAATAATCTAATATCCCCAAATAAATCCCATACGCAAAATTATACTGTTCCTCTCTCAATTTTTGTGCATCCCCTGCATTTGTAATATACGCCAATTCCACTAAAATAGCAGGCATACTGGTTCTCCTCAACACATATAACCCCGGATTTATTCTCACTTGATTATTCTTTGTCCCTACAACAGCCACAATTTCATTTAAAACTGCTTCTCCTAAATAATAGCCCTCCGTATTTGTGCGATAAACATATACTTCTGTTCCATTAATCGCAGGGTTTACATTTGCATTCACATGTATACTGATAAAATAATCTGCTGGCCAACTATTTGCTGCCTGCACTCTAGCTGCCAAACTACTCGAATTACTTGTTCCCAATACATCTTCTGGACTATTTCTGGAAGTTCTCACTTCAAATCGCGGATCACTATCTAACATATCTGCTAAATATGCTCCTACTGTATAAGTGATCTCTCCTTCATTTAGTCCAAATCCTTCTGCTCCTGCATTCACCTGCCCGGGCGGATTATGACCCTGATCAATAAATATTTTTATCGCCATAACATACCTTCCATATAGCTTTTATTCTTTTCTATTTTATGTCATTTTCTTTCTAGGTGTGCTATAACATAAATTTATATTCCTTATTTTTAACAAAAGTTATTTCTCTTTTAAGCTTTTTTATGATAATATCTTTTACTAATAGTCTAACTTCTCAAATTTTTCTTTTATACATTTCTCTGTTTTTAAAAATGCGAGTATTAAAAATATAATTCCAACAGTGATACCTGATATAATGGAAATTTCTACTTTCATGTTGAAACATACAGAAATAACTATCCATATCCCTTCTATTAGAAAAAGCCTTACTCCAAATAAAATAAAAATATCTGGAGCAATATTCTGTGCATAGTCCCAATGTGCCTGTGATTTTCGTGAAAGCGGAGTATTATAACCATTTTGGCTTCTCATATCTGATATAGGATGTCTTTTCAACATATTTCCAACCAGAAACATCACAAATGGTATGATTAAAGTAAGAATTAATTTTATTTTAGATATCATCTCTGATAAATATTGTGTATTTTCCGCCATTGTTTTACACCTTCTTTTCTTTTATAGTTTCATTTTTAAAGGTAGAATGGTGATTATTCTTTTTCTATGCCTGTGCTTCCCAAGGCATTTCCATCAAATGCTCTTCTTCCTCCCATGCCATTTGATATTCTCCTGTTTTTATGGAATATCTTGTCTGTGATTTCTCTTTTTTGTCTTCATTTTTATCTTCCTTCTTTTCTGGAAGTTTTTTATAATCTGATGTATTTTTAAATTCTTTCACTGCTTCTTCCACTGCTTTTATCAAATATACCTTATCAGGATCTTTATCTGATATGATTCCAATTTCTTGATCCATTACTTCTTGTACTTCTTCCTTTGATTTGCAATGTTTTAATCTCTCTTCCACTGTTTTTCTTTTTATCTCTATCTTCTTCGCTTTGACATATAATTCAGGATAATTTTTTTGTAAAAACTGCATTTCCTCTGCGGTCAATTTCTTTCCAGATTCTAATTTATGCCGAATTTTCTCCAACATTTTTTTCTTTTTTTCTTCTGTATTATCACCAGCCTCTTCAAATAATTTGATAATACTCTTTCCTATGGCTTTCAAATCTGCAATAGAATCGATTTTTTTTTCATTATGAAAATAATTATTTGGAATCTCCATACCGTTTTCCCCTTTCTTATCATACCTTTTTCTAAAATATCTATAAGAAATATCGGCATATATTTCCATTTCATAATAACTTTGTTGTCAATCCTTTCTTTCACCATAAGTTTCATAATAAAATGCATATTGTTGTAAAACACCTGCATATCCTTGATATTTTTTAAATGGGAAACCTTTTTTATAATGTTTTTCCAACATCTGTTTTATATGAGTGTCAATAGGAAATGCTTCTATTTGATGTAGCCCAAATAAACAGATACAATCAGCCACCTTTTCCCCCACTCCATATAATTGCTTCAAACTTTCCTTTGCCTTTTTATAATCCATTTCCCATAAATTCTGAATAGAAAAGCTTCCATCTGCAATACATTTTGCTGTGCGCATAACATATTTACTTCGATATCCTAAATTACAATCCATTAATTCTTTCTCCTCTAATTGAGCTATCACCTCAGCCTTTGGAAAACAAAAATATTCCTTCCCTCTAAAATTTCTCCTACTCTCCCCATACTTTTCGCAAAGCGTTCGGATAATCTTTTTAATTCTAGGAATATTATTCTGCTGCGAAATTAAAAAAGACACAATCATTTCCCATAAATCCTGTCTTAAAATTCGTATCCCACCTCCACATAAAATAGCCTTTTTTAAATATTCATCTTCTTCCTCTATACTCTCTTTTATCCTTCCATAATTTGTTTCTAAATCAAAATAAACTTTCCAAATCTCTTCAAATTCCTCTTCTGAACAAAAAAACTGAACTTCTTCTGCTTTTTGTTCTATTTCTAAATATTTATCTTTTGCCACAAGCTGAAACCTATTTTCTTCTGCTTTTTCCAGCCGAAAACATTGTCCAGAATCAGAAATCTGCTGTATATCAAAATCCTTTAATCTTTTTATTATCATAAACTATCCTCTTTTTTTCATCTGTATTTGTTATCAAATGTAATTATAACATTTTATCATTATATCATCTTTTTCTCTATTTCCCTATCTTATTCTTAAGAATTAGAAAAAATTTATTATTATTTATCAGACCAAATACTCAAAAAGAATATTTTAGAAAAAAATAATTATACTAAAATAGAAATAGAAAATAAAAAATTCTAGAAAAAATATACCACAACTACAGCTATGAAATGGAGAATTTATATGAAAAAAGAAAAACTAGAAAAATTAGAGCAAAAAAAGAATGAAGAAACATTTAATAGCATTACAGAAAAGAAAAAACCGGAAAATCAAAATCAAACACATAATGTCAGAAAAGAAGCATTTAGTCAAAGCAGAGTGAATATTTAACATTTTTTTGACCAACGGTTCGCAAAGGCAAGAAAGTATTTCAACGAAGCCGCGCTCCCACTCCGTTCCAGACGTAACGGTACTAAATTCGCAGCTCCTAATGGAACTGCTCATTAAGTACCAACGTCTTCCAAGGGGCTTCTTTTGGAATACTTTCTTGCCTTTGCTAGTTTTATATCATAGGCGAGTTTGTAAATTATAATTGCTGTTACAATAATCTATATCATTTACACTTTACAAAAAATATAGTCTATTAGAATCTTTCTTTTTCTAAAAGCTACTATTCTATAGTTTTCACATTTTGTTAGAAATGAAATTTGTCATTATTGAGCGAACGAATTAAGATATATATTCCAACTAACAATACTACAACACCAACTATTATAATGATTGTTGGAGGTAGAACACCTATTTTTCCTGAAATAAATATTGCCGTTGAGTTGTCATTTCCTCCAAGCATAAATGTCCACCTACCACTTATGAAAAGATATACCGCATACAGTACTACACACAAACTAATGACACAACAAGAAAAACCCAATAATATTTTTTTTATTATTTTCTTTCTTTGGGTCTTTGCAATATCAATACTTGCTAAGATACCTATATCCAAATCCTCTACATTTTCATCTGTTTCGCTTTTTTTCGCACATTTCATCAGTTCTGATAAGCTAATACCTAAAGCGTCTGCTAGTGGTTCTAATGTATTTATATCGGGAAATCCTAAGCCTCTTTCCCAGCGACTCACTGCTTTATCAGTTACATTTAACTGCTTCGCTAACTCTGTCTGTGTGATTTGTTTTTCTTTTCTAAGTTTGGCAATAAATAAGCCTAATTTTTTTGCTTCCATACGCTATGTTCCTCCTTTTTAATAAATTAAACATAGCACATAATAACTAATTATTGTACCGATGCATACTTTACCATCTAATATGTGTACTCTACTATTTGTTTACCATCTTAAAACTCTCAATTTATGTATTTGATTATAAAATAGTTTCTACTATTTACAATGTATATTTATAGATTCATTTTCTGTATCCACATAATTCCGAAAAGAGAGATATTTTTTTTCAATTTTAAGTGAATAAATCGCCATAACAGTAATACTTTCTATCATAACTCCTATAACAGAAAGCAATATCCATGCAGAATTTTGTCCTATGAGTAGAGGGACTCCCAAAACAATTAACACGATACCAAATATACAAAATAATTTCGCTACTGCATAATTATATTTTTTTACATCTGAAACTTCAAATACTTCTACATTCGCCCAAAATCTCATAGGTTTCTTTGAAAACCATGAATATACAGCTAAACATAGAAACATACTTCCAAAAATACACCATATTATAAAACCGATTGTCTTCCCTTCCATTTCAACACCTCCCTGCAAATTTTGATTGTGATTTAATATTTTTTATCTGTTATAATCACTTTCATCCAATTTTTATCCTTTCTATCTTTTTTTATGAATAAAAAATTATCTTTAGTGCAATAAAATTAATGTAAAGTTCACATCCTAAAATAGTCAACAAACTAGCGGAAGCAAGGAATGATTCTAAAAGAAGCCCCTTGGAAGACGTCGGCACTTAATGAGCGGTTTCGCAAGAAGCGAAACGGCGAATTTAGTACCGCTACGTCTGGAACGGAGCGAGAGCGCGGCTTCGTTAGAACATTCCTTGCTGTAGCGACCCTCTTTCGTCAAAATCCCCCATCTAAAAACAATAAACCATAAAAAACCAGAACACAAAAAGCCAGTAAATAATATTTACTAGCTTTTCTAACAGGGGCAGTAGGATTTGAACCCACGACCTGCGGTTTTGGAGACCGATATTCTACCAGCTGAACTATACCCCTATAATCTTTATTCTTTATATCATATTCCTTATAAAAAGTCAATACCTATCTAAAATTTACCATTCTACACCTTCAAAACTGCACATCGAATTCTTTCTTTCTGACTTCTCTCTCTTCTCTTTCTCTCTTGGTCAAGCCCTCGACCTATTAGTAACAGTCAGCTCCATACATT
>CAJUHN010000175.1 GCA_910585935.1 uncultured Lachnospiraceae bacterium
ATTCCAACGAAGCCGCGCTCTCGCTCCGTTCCAGACGTAGCGGACACTAAATTCGTAGCCCTTTACAGGACTACTCATTAAGTGCCGACGTCTTCCAAGGGGCTTCTTTTGGAATAGGTGCTTGCCTCCGCTAGTCTGTTGGCTGTTCTAATCTGTGAAAATCATATTCATGATAACCATAGAATAGAAAGATGAAAAATAGTATTATATTGCAAAGTCATTTTTTGTCATAAATTACCCATCGCGACAAGAAACTAGCCGAGTTGAAAAACTAGCTTAAGCCGAGGAACAATTCCAAAAGAAGCCCCTTGGAAGACGTCGGCACTTAATGAGTAGTCCTGTAAAGGGCTACGAATTTAGTGTCCGTTACGTCTGGAACGGAGCGGGAGCGCGGCTTCGTTGGAATGTTCCTCGGCTTAAGCGAACCTTTGTTTATCCTGTGAACAGACTTCAACAATTCCTTTAAACCATAAAATATTATCATTCTATTATCATTCATGAAAAAAAGGTATTAGCCATATAATAGTAAAAATAAAAGGAAGAGGTTCTATATGGAAAAAGGGATACGTATTATAAAGGTCATTTTATTAGAATACATAGTGACAGCCGGAGCATTACTTTTATTAGCTTTTTTGTTATTAAAATTTAAGCTGTCTAATTCAAGCATTCGGATAGGACTTACAATCGTATATGTTGTAGTGAACTTATTAGGGGGATTACTTATCGGAAAAATTATGAAACAAAAGAAATTTCTTTGGGGATTTTTAGTAGGATTGTCATATTTTTTTATTGTATCTATGGTTTCTTTTATTGTGAATAAAGGATTTTATCTTGATTTTAATCATGCTATACTGGTTTTCTTTCTCTGCGCAGGTGGAGGAATGTTAGGGGGTATGTTAAGCTGAACAGATAGAAAAAAATACTTCCAAAATAGAAAAGGATATGCTATAATAAGGCGAGTTGAGATTATACAGGAGGTAATTATATGAAACATGTGAAAACATTAAGCAACAAAACATTAAAAGAAACTATGAAAAAAGGTGGATGCGGCGAATGTCAGACATCTTGTCAGTCTGCTTGCAAGACATCTTGTACAGTAGGAAATCAGAGTTGTGAAAACAAATAGTTCGCACTCATTTTCTTATTGTAATGGGTTGGCTTTGAATGAGTGAAATGTTTGTTATAATTGGTGCGAAGGTTTTAGGTTGTTGAGAATTTTGATTTCTTACATATCAGGTTGACACTTTTAGACAGCATTTTATTTTTGTGGAGTGATGAGCCAACGTACACATAGAAGTATTTGACTCTGATGAAATTGGCAGCAAAAGCAGGGGGTAATGGTATGAAGGATGCTTTTGTTGCCAATTTTATCGGAAAAGAGGACAAAAATACAACGCGAAAGCGTTGATTTTTTTCATTGCTATAAACTGGATTCCAAGATGTGGGAGAGCTTGTTTTGGAAAAGGAGAAATCTGTTGAGGAATAGTATAGAAAAATTTTTATAAATTTAGAAAGAGAAAGGGGAATAAATCGTGATCTATCAGTACAAAAATAATGGTTATAATATTGTATTGGATGTCAATAGTGGGTCTGTACATGTCGTAGATGATGTAGTTTATGATGTTATACCATTATTTGAAGAGAAAAGGAAAGAAGAAATTTATGATGATTTAAAGGATAGGTATAATGAAGAGGAAATAAAAGAAGCGATAGAAGACGTAGAAGAGCTAAAAAAAGAAGAGATGCTTTTTACTGAAGATGTCTATAAAGATTATGTTTTAGATTTTAAGAAGAGAAAAACAGTAGTAAAGGCGCTTTGTCTGCATATCGCTCATGACTGTAATTTAGCATGTAAATATTGCTTTGCAGAAGAAGGAGAATATCATGGGCGCAGAGCTTTGATGAGTTTTGAAGTGGGAAAAAAAGCCCTTGACTTTTTGATAGAAAATTCAGGAAATCGAAGAAACTTAGAAGTGGATTTTTTTGGTGGAGAGCCATTGATGAATTGGGAAGTGGTGAAACAGCTTGTGGAATATGGGCGTTCAAAAGAAAAAGAACACAATAAGAATTTTCGGTTTACTTTGACCACAAATGGGGTATTACTAAATGATGAGATCATGGAGTTTCTGAATAAAGAGATGAGTAATGTTGTGCTCAGTTTAGATGGAAGAAAAGAAGTGAATGACATGATGCGCCCATTTCGGAATGGAAAGGGTAGTTATGACATGATTGTGCCTAAATTTCAGAAATTTGCGCAGAAAAGAGGGCAGAAGGATTATTATATCAGAGGAACTTTTACCAGAAATAATCTGGACTTTTCTAAAGATGTGATAGAATTTGCTGATTTAGGATTTAAACAGATGTCCATAGAACCAGTGGTGGCTTCTGAAGAAGAATCTTATGCGATACAGAAAGAAGATATTCCCCAAATTTGTGAGGAATATGACAAATTGGCAAAGGAATATATCAAGAGGAAAAAAGAGGGCAGAGGTTTTGAATTTTTTCATTTTATGATTGATTTAGAACAAGGACCATGTGTTGCAAAAAGACTATCTGGATGTGGATCTGGAACAGAATATTTGGCAGTCACTCCATGGGGAGATTTATATCCTTGCCATCAGTTTGTTGGAGAAGAAGAATTTTTACTCGGCAATGTAGAGGAAGGTATTACAAATACTAACATGAGAGATGAATTTAAGCTATGTAATGTTTATGCTAAAGAAAAATGTAAAGATTGTTTTGCCAGATTTTATTGTAGTGGGGGCTGTGCAGCAAACTCTTATAAATTTCATCATTCTATTACAGATGCCTATGATATAGGATGTGAATTAGAACGAAAAAGAGTGGAATGTGCCATTATGATAAAGGCAGCATTAGCAGAAGAATAAAAAAATCAGAAAAAAACATAGGAAATGGTTTATAATAGATGGATAACCAGTAATATGATATTTTAAAAAGGAGAAAAGATGGGAACGAATACAAAAAGAAAATCCAATTCAGGAACAAATACGAAGTATATCGTTGAGCTTATAGCACTTTTAGCGGTGATTATAATAGTTGGAATTACTGTGGCATTTGGAATTGGACCGACAAAAACAGGGTCTGCCGAAAATATCCGGTTGGGCTTAGATTTGGCAGGTGGTGTGAGCATCACTTATGAAGTAGTGGAAAAAGATTTTACACAGACAGATATTGATGATACGATTTATAAATTAAAATTGAGAGTGCAAAATTATAGTACAGAGTCAGATGTTTATCAGGAAGGATCTAACCGAATTAATGTGGAGATTCCGGGTGTGACAGATGCGAATACTATTTTAGAGGAGTTAGGAAAACCGGGTTCTTTAGCTTTTTTAGATAAAGATTTTAATGTAGTGATGACAGGAAGTGATGTGGAAGAGGCACAGGCTGTTTCTAGCACAAATTCTACAACTGGTTTTAGAGAATATTTGGTACAGCTCACTTTAACAGAAAGTGGAAAAGCAGCGTTTGCAGAAGCTACTACAAAGGCAGCAGAGAATAAAGATGTCATTTATATTGTATATGATGGGACTATCATCAGCTATCCTACTGTACAAAGTCCTATCACAGAGGGAACATGTGTGATCGAGGGAATGGGAAGCTGGGATGCAGCAGATAGATTGGCGGCTACTATCCGTATAGGTTCTCTGCCTTTAGAGTTAAAGGAACTGCGTTCTAATGTAGTAGGACCTAAGTTAGGACAAGAAGCGATTTCTACCAGTTTAATCGCTGGCTTTATTGGATTTCTCATTGTGATTGTTTTTATGATTCTTGTATATCGAATCAGCGGAGTTGCTTCTGGATTAGCGCTCACTTTATATGTGGGATTGGTACTCGGTCTGCTCAATGCATTTGACTTGACTTTGACACTTCCGGGGATCGCTGGTATTGTATTATCTATTGGAATGGCAGTAGATGCAAATGTGATTATTTTTGCTCGTATTCGAGAAGAAATAGGGGCTGGAAAAACCGTTCGCTCTGCGATTAATGAGGGATTTAAAAAGGCGATGTCTGCGATTTTAGATGGAAATATCACAACGATTATAGCGGCATTTGTATTAATGATAAAAGGTTCTGGAACAGTAAAGGGATTCGCACAGACCTTAATGCTTGGTATCGCAGTTTCCATGTTTACCGCATTAGTAGTCACAAAGTTCAGTTTAAATATTTTATATCATTTGGGATTTCAAGATGAAAAATTTTATGGAAAGCAAAAAGAGAAAAAGGCAATTAACTTTGTAAAAAATAAATATATCTTTTTTGGTATTTCTATTGCTGCTATTATAATTGGTTTTGTATTCTTAGGTATCAATAAAACGAATACAAATAATATTTTAAATTATAGTATTGAATTTGCAGGAGGAACTTCTACAAATGTCACATTCAATGAAGATTATACATTGGCAGAATTTAATGAAAAGATAACACCTACCATTATGGAAGTGACAAATGATACTACTCCACAGATACAAAAAGTAGAAGGGTCTAACGCCTTTATTATCAAAACAAAGGAATTAGATACTGCGACAAGAGAAAATTTGAACAATGCGTTAGAAGAGAAATTCGGAGTGGATAAATCGTTTATCACAGCAGAAACGATTAGTCCTAGTATCAGTTCAGAGATGAAAACTGATGCGATTATCGCGGTAGTAATCGCCACTGTTTTAATGCTAATTTATATCTGGATTCGCTTCAGTGATATTAATTTCGCGACAAGTGCAGTGTTAGCTTTGCTGCATGATGTATTAGTAGTATTAGCATTTTATGCCATTTCAAAGACAGCAGTAGGAAATACTTTTATCGCGTGTATGCTCACAATTGTAGGATATTCTATTAATGCAACAATTGTTATCTTTGACCGTATTCGAGAGAATATGAGAACAAAAAAGACAAAAGATACCTTAGAGGATATTGTAAATATGAGTGTTACACAGACATTGACTAGAAGTATTTATACTTCGTTTACTACTTTTGTCATGGTAGTAGTATTATATCTTTTAGGAGTATCCGCGATTCGAGAATTTGCATTACCATTATTAGTTGGTATCATTTGTGGTGCATATTCTTCTGTATGTATTACAGGTTCACTTTGGTTGGTATTTAGTAATTTAAAGAAAAAAAGAGCGGATAAGAAAGAAAGTTAATATTAGAGCAGGTTTTTATGATTGTTTGGGGGAGCTGGCGAAAAATCCATATCGGATAGCAGCGAAGGGTAGTCAGACGCGCTCCCGCTCCGTTCCAGACGTAGCGGTACTAAATTCGCAAATCCCGCTTCTTGCGGGTTTGCTCATTAAGTGCCGACGTCTTCCAAGGGTCTGTCTACCCTTCGTTGCTATCCGATGTTACTTTTTTGGCTCTTCTAAGAATATATTTTTTTGAAAGTTATAAAAAATAGTGGAATAAACTACTCACTACCCCACAAAAAATGAATATCAGAAATACTGCAGAGCCGCATAAACATTATGTTTTTGTGGCTTTGTCTGTTTCTGTGGCGGTAAAAAAATCTGTTTTGCCGCCTATATTGTTTATTTTCTATGGAGTGATGTGGAAGACAGCCAATAATATAATACATTTATGAACCACATGACTTATAATGTTTTACTCCGAATTGCCATATGGAATAGCAAATAATCAAAAACACAATGCTTCCAAGCGGACAAAGTGCCAAATACCAGTTGCGTATTTTGCCTAACAGAAACTGCAAAGGATAATATTGAATCAGGGTATATGGAATAATATAAGTGCAAAACCGCATGATTCCTTTTCCATAAATGTCTATAGGATACTTGCCATGTGATTTTGCACCATATGTGAGGACATTCATCAGCGAAGTATCTTCAATGGAAAAGAAGCAAAAGCTTGCCTCTAGCATGAACAATCCTATAAACAATAACATTCCTCCTATGATCATGGCAACTATTGTCCATATAGTCATGATGTTCCATGTTATCTGACTATGTCTGATCCCCAGTATCAGCGTAATAAGGGCTGTCAACAAAGGACCAGTTCTTCCCACTTCAAATCGGCTTCCCATTACTTGAAGAACCAGACTACACGGTCTGAGTATCATTCGGTCAAATTCTCCTTTCTTCACCATTCCTGAAAATGTTTTGAATCCGTTACCAAACAGCTCCGCAAAAGTAAAAGACATTTGAATAATGGAAAAACATAGCAAAATATCTCCATAAGTATATCCTTTTATTTGTGTGAAGTCAGAGAATAGGAATTGAATTGCAATCAGTTCACAAAATGCTATCAAGAAACGCGCGATAATCATCAACAAAAAAGACAATTTATATTCCATTACACTTTGCGTACAAATAGAGGCATACTTTATATACAATTTTATATTCTCTTTGATTTTCATGGGATCAGCCTCCTTGTATTATGATTCTTTTTTCCGCCCGTTTCCATAGGACAATCCCCAAAAGCATTAATGTCACCAGCCAGAAGACCTGTTTTAATATACACTGATATGCCTCGCCGCCAACAAGATCTCCACTGTATATCCGAAAGGGAACATTCTGCATATAGGAAAATGGAGATAACTCCAATAAAAATAAATATTTTTTCGGAAAAAACGGTAGCGGAATAATATTTCCTGACAGAAAATCTACTGCTCCTGTCAATACCATTCGCCAGCCCTGCGGTGAAATCGTAAAAAAGCACAGCATATAGACAAGCATACAAAATGTAACCGTTATCCCAACCGCCAAAAATAAAGTTAACAGAAATAACCAAAAGGAAACTCTATTCACTGGCAGGGTCATTCTATAGGCTTTCGGCATCAGGAACGCACATAATAATACGGGAATACACCTCATAATTGTCTCAGCTATTCTTGCTCCAACCGTTCTTGAGAACCACATGGAATAGATGGACACCGGACGACACAGCTCATAGGCAATATCGCCATTTGCTATCATTGCAAAAAGGTCATTATCTGCCGCCCATGTGTTAAAAAGAACAAACAGTGCTTCTTTCAGCCATATGTATGTAACGATAGAAGAATAATTCATCGGTAAATTATTTCCAGAAGCTTCTGCGATAGCTTTATATGCCAAACACTCCATCAATCCCCATATAAGCTGTGTTGTCAAAGCCGTGACAGACGCCATTCGATACTGAATACCTGTAGAAAAACGAAGTTTAAAAAAATAATAATATTTTTTCATAAATAACCTCCTTTCGTTTGCTGTAGGCGAAAACTCACTACCTTTCGGTGGTAGGTAGTTGACATTCGCCCCTACATAATGTTTAGTTTAGCATAAAGATGGGCTATGATGTGGTCGATGTCCGTTTCAGAGCTTTCGTTTTCCGATCCTATAGACTCTGCTTCAAGGCGCAGATCTTCCAAAGTGCCATCCATCAGCTTCTGCCCTTTGCCAATCAAAATCACACGTTTGGCAATAGCTTCAATATCCTGCATATCATGTGTTGTTAAGATTACCGTGGTTTTATGTTCTTCATTCATTTTTTTTATGAAGTCCCGTACAGCAATCTTAGACACCGCATCCAATCCGATTGTCGGCTCGTCCAGAAATAACAATTTAGGTTCATGTAGTAGCGACGCAGCAATTTCACAGCGCATACGCTGTCCTAATGACAACTGCCTTGTAGGTGTTTTTAACAGCTCCTCCAAATGTAAAAGCTGCGTCAGTTCCTCCAATTTGTTATGGTATCTTGGTGCAGGTATGGAATAAATTGCCTGCAAAAGCTCAAACGAATCTACGACCGGAATATCCCACCACAATTGCGAGCGCTGCCCGAAAACGACACTTATCTGCCGAGTATACTCCTTCCTGTCTTTCCATGGGACTTGACCATTCACTACACAGTTTCCGCTATCCGGCGTCAATATTCCGCTTAAGATTTTGATTGTGGTACTTTTACCTGCTCCATTTGGACCAATATAGCCCACCATTTCACCATCGCCTATGGAAAAACTGATATGGCTTATGGCATTAATGGTACTGTACTCTCTTTTAAAGAGTGATTTTATCGCATTGCCGAGTCCAGACTCACGTCTGGCTACCCGATAACTTTTGCAGACATCATTAAATTCTATCAAAACAGATCCCTCCTTTCCTGCAGAAAAAGTCTGGATTAACCAGTTATCCTATACTCTTTTTGCAGATATATTATATTGGTATTTATCAGCTGATAAGAAAATTTTAGCAGAAAGATAAAAAAAGACTAGACTTGTAATTAATTTTGTAGTAAACTATATAATAAATAACGCCTAAAAATCGAACCATATAATAAACCGAGAAATGTTACTAAATCTCTCGGTCTTTTTGTTTTATATAAAATAATATTATAACTTGAGATATTACAAACTTGAAAAAGCTAAAAAATTTACATGATGACATATTATTGAATAAAAGTTACAATTCCCCTTTCTATTCTATGCTTATTGTGCCACCCTTTTTTTCAAAAAGTAGAACAGCCTACAATCTAGCGGAGGCAAGAACCTATTCCAAAAGAAGCCC
>CAJUHN010000176.1:0-7006 GCA_910585935.1 uncultured Lachnospiraceae bacterium
GAACGGAGCGGGAGCGCGGCTTCGTTGGAATAGGTCTTGCCGAAGCGGAAACCCTGGTCAAAAGTATAACTAAAATTTTGACATTTTTTATCTGTGATGTTAAAATAAGGTTATAAAATAATAGAGAGGAAAAGGGGGTTATAAATTCGTTTAGGTTAGTATAAAAAATTAGGGTAAATAAAAATGAAAAGGAGAAAGTTACTGAGTATGATAAGTCTATTTATTATAAGAAATTATCATATATACCCGTTGATTAGCGGGAAATTTACGCCTTGGGAGTATCATACCCTTGTGAGTAGTAATTATTTTTTATTACAAAAGCAGATACGTTGAAAAAGGAATGAAATGTAAAAGTTGAAAATCTTTTATCATTTTTCAGTGACATAAAAATATGCCTTATATTAATACAAAGACAAATATAAGTATTTCTAAAGAAAAGGAAATAGCATTAAAGGAGAAACTTGGAAAGGCGATAGAAACGATACCGGGGAAGTCAGAAGTATGGCTGATGTTATCTTTTGAGGATAATTGCCGGATGTACTTTAAGGGAAATGGCGAAAATCCTATGGCATATATTGAGGTGAAGGTATTTGGACAGATCTCAGAAAAAGCGAGTCAAGATATGACAAAAGTTCTTATGGATATTTATGAAAAAGAATTAGGAATTGATAAAAGCCAAATATATATTAAGTATGAAAGCGTAGAATATTGGGGCTGGAATGGCAGAAATTTTTAGAAAATAAGTAGCAAAGTCAAAAAGATTTATGCCTATCTTATAAAAAAGCAGACATGTCTGCTTTTTTATTATGATAGATATTATTGTTCTTCAATTAGAGGCTGAAATAATTCCACAGAAATCTCTCCAAATGTAGGGGTTCGATATAGAGTAGAATCATCTGTAAAATATTGAAAATAAGTATAATCTGATGTGATATTGATGTTCATACAAGGGGAAGAGGAAATTAATTCTTCATTCGTTCCATCTGTATTATTTCGATATAGTCCATATCTTCCAGTATCTGGATTTTCTATTTCATAAAAAACAACATTTTGGTATACATTATAATTAACACATTTATCGGAAGTTAAAACTGTGATTTCATTTGTATTCATATCTACTTTTTTTAATGCATATCCATCACCGACATCGATGATATAGAGGGTATTATCTTGATAGATGCATTGTGTAAAGTTTCCAGAATAAAAGAGAGAAGAGCGTCCATCTTTTGTATTATATTGATAAACATTATGATTTCCTTCTAACTCTGTATAGTATAAATATCCATTATCTGCACACGCAATAGCATAAGCTGAATCTGATATTCGCTCTTTTTTAAAAGGTTTTTTGATATCAACTTTGGAAAAATATAAGCTGGTGTCTGTATATTCCTGAAAATAAATAGTATTTCCAGAGAGGCATATGTAAGGACAAAGAGAGGTAGAGAGCGTGCTTGAACGGTTATCTTTTAGATTGACACGATAAAGCCCGTAACGGATACCTTCTAGAAAATAGTTTATTTCGCTAAGACCATTATTTTTAGAGTAATATAAGTATCCATTTTGTATATTTAAAGAGAATGCGTTATTAAATCCTAAAGAATGAATTGTTCCATCTTTTGACATGACACATATTTGATATTGTTCTTGTGGATATACAAAATATACTTTATCTTCATATTCGCAAAAATATCCGCTATTATATAAATTACCGGCTGTATTTCCGACAGCAGTTTCTTCATTCTTTGGTGAAAAATCCAAAGAAGAAAGAATCGAAATGAAAATCATAATTATAAAAATAGCTACAATCGTGATGATGAGTATTATTTCTGTTTTCTTATTTGTTTTGTTCATAATTCCGTCCTCCAAATCTTTAACTTATAAAGAAATGCGTTCAAATTCTATTTTATGCAAAATAGTATGACAGCTTGACTTGATAAGTGATTTATACTTATAATTTTATTATACATGAAAATGTATAGAATGAAAAGCAGGAAGAAGGGATTATTTATTGAAACAAAGAAATATTGTGTTATAATAGAAAGAAAAGAAAAAGCGGAAAGGAATCAGATATTTATATGAGAGAATTACAGGAAATGAGATTAGAAATAGATGCAATAGATGAAAGACTGGTAAAATTATTAGAAGAGAGGCTTAAGGTATGTGAGGAGGTAGCAGAATATAAAGTTGCCTCTGGAAAGAAAGTGTTAGATAAACAAAGAGAAATGGAAAAGTTAAAAGTATTATATGCGATGGCTAACAGTGAGTTCAACGGGCATTGTATAGAGGAATTATTTTCACAGATTATGGCGATGAGCAGAAAAATGCAGTATCAGATATTAGCAGAGAAAGGAATGCAGGAAAAATATTCATTTATACCTGTTGATATTTTAAAGAAAGAAAATATAAAAGTGGTATATCAAGGGGTGGAAGGAGCTTATAGTCATCAGGCGATGATTCAATATTTTGGGAAAGCAATAGAAGCGTTTCATGTTCCTACATGGAAAGATGCGATGGAGGAGGTGACAAAAGGGAATGTTGATTATGCGGTTGTTCCAATAGAAAATTCTTCTGCTGGAAGTGTAAATGATATTTATGATTTATTGGTGGAATATGATACTTGTATTGTAGCGGAAACCTTTGTTAAGGTAGAACATGCATTATTGGGTTTGAAAGAGGCAGAGATTTCAGATATTCAAACAGTCTATTCTCATCCGCAGGGACTCATGCAGTGTGCAAAATTTTTGGAAGGATATAGACAATGGCAGCAGATAAGTCAGCCCAATACAGCAGGGAGCGCTTTGCGTGTGTTAAAAGATAATGATAAAACACAGGCTGCAATTGCGAGTGAAATAGCAGGAGAATTATATGGATTAAAGGTTTTAAAACCGCATATTAATGATAATATAAATAATACTACTCGTTTTATCATCATATCCAAAAATAAAATTTATCAAAGAGAAGCGAAAAAACTGAGTATCAGTTTTGAAATTCCACATGCGAGTGGAACACTTTATAATATGTTGTCACATTTAATTTTTAATAATTTAAGTATGACGAAAATAGAATCCCGTCCATTAGAGGGGAGAAATTGGGAATATCGTTTCTTTGTGGATTTGGAAGGGAATTTAGGTGATGTTAGTGTGATAAATGCATTAAAGGGAATAGCAGAAGAAGCGATAGGGTTTAGAATTTTAGGAAATTATTAATAGAAAAATTGTATTGTTTTTAATGGAGGTGCAGTCATTTGTCAATAAAACGGTTTGCAGCGATTGATGTAGGCTCTTATGAGCTAGAGATGAAGATTTTTGAAATTTCACAAAAAAAAGGGATAAAAGAAATTGATCATATTCGTCACGTTATAGAGTTAGGAAAAGATACTTATAGTTATGGAAAGGTGAGTTTTGAATTAATAGAAGAATTATGTGAAGTGCTTTATAAATTTACAGGAATTATGAAGGAGTATCAAGTAAATGATTATCGAGCAAATGCGACCAGTGCGATTCGAGAGGCAAAAAATGCACATATTATTTTGGACAGAATTAAAGTGCGAACAGGATTAGAAGTGAAAATTTTAAGTAATTCAGAACAGCGTTTTATTTGTTATAAGGCGATCGCTACTAAAGAAAATGATTTTAATAAGATCATTCAAAAACCGACAGCGATTGTAGATGTAGGAGCTGGAAGTGTGCAGCTTTCACTTTTTGATAAAGATGTATTAGTGACAACTGAGAATATGAGATTGGGTTCTTTGAGAATTCGGGAGATGCTATCCAATGTGAATGTGAACACAATACAGATGATAAGTTTGATTGAAGAGTTAATTGATAATGATTTAGAAACTTTTAGAAAGAAATTTTTAAAAGAAAAAGAGATCAAAAATATTATTGCTGTAGGAGATTATATTACATATTTTACTAATGTGTTAAAGCAAGAAAGTGGAAAAGATTATTTGACTAGAAAGCAGTTTTTAGAGGCTTATCAAAAAATCAGTGGGTGCAGTGCAGAACAAGTTGCTAAAAATCTCAATGTTCCTATTGAACACGCTTCTTTATTAGTGCCTTGTCTTTTGTTCTACAAAAAAGTCATAGAGAGTACAACAACAGAATTAATCTGGTCGCCCGGAATCACTTTATGCGATGCGATAGCGGCAAATTATGGAGAAAAACATATGAAGATTAATTTTGCTCATGATTTTTCAAAGGATATTGTAATCGCTTCTCGCAATATTGCAAAGCGTTATAAATCTAATAGTGGACATACAGCTGTGTTAGAAGAAGGAGCACTTGGCATTTTTGATATGATGAAAAAGTATCATGGACTCGGAAAAAGAGAGAGGTTATTACTTCAAATTGCTGCTATTTTGCATGATTGTGGGAAATATATCAGTATGAATCAATTTGCAGATGCTTCCTATAATATCATTATGTCTACAGAAATTATAGGACTATCTCATATGGAAAGAGAAACAATAGCAAATATTGTGAAATATAATACAAAAGAATTTAATTATGCAGCAAAAGCAGAAAAAGATATGACGAATACTATGTATATGACAGTTGCAAAGCTAACTGCGATCTTGCGAATTGCAAATGCGATGGATAGAAGTCATAAACAGAAATTCCATAATTTTAAATTATCTTTAAAAGAAAATGAACTCATTATTACGGCAGAAACAGCAGATGATATTTTCTTAGAACAGGCGCTATTTCGTCAAAAGGCTGATTTTTTTGAAGAAATGTATGGAATCAGACCCATTTTAAGAAAGAAAAGAGAATTATAAAAGGGAGAGAAAATAATTATGACTGAAATAAAAATAGATTTAAAAGATCCAAAATACTATGTGAATCGGGAGCTGAGTTGGTTAGATTTTAATTACCGGGTGTTAGGAGAGGCAAGGGATAAAACAATTCCTTTATTTGAACGTCTAAAATTTTTGAGTATTACAGCTTCTAATTTAGATGAATTTTTTATGGTTCGAGTGGCTTCTCTAAAGGATATGGTACATGCTCATTATGAGAAACCAGATATCGCTGGCATGAAGCCGATAGAACAATTAAAGGCAATTAATGAAAAAACACATGAATTAGTCGCTACACAATATAGTACTTATAACCGTTCTTTGATTCCTCTGTTAAAAAAAGAAGGTGTAGAAGTGATAAGCGGACATGAACAGTTGACAGAGAAACAAGCTGCTTATATAGACAAGTATTTTATGGAATATGTATATCCTGTTCTGACGCCAATGGCAGTAGATTCTTCTAGACCATTTCCGCTCATTCGGAATAAAACTTTAAATTTGGCTGCATTATTATTAAAAAAAGAAGGGGAGAAGGAAGAACTAGAATTTGCCACTGTACAAGTGCCTTCTGTATTACCACGTATTATAGAGATACCAACAGAAAAAGAGAATACAACAACCATTATTCTTTTAGAAGAATTGATAGAAAGAAATATTCAAAAGTTATTTTTAAATTATAAAGTGATAGCCTGTCATCCTTACCGAGTGATGAGAAATGCGGATTTAACGATTGAGGAAGATGAAGCAGAAGATTTACTCAAAGAAATTGAAAAGCAATTGAAGAAAAGGCAATGGGGAGAGGCGATTCGTTTAGAAGTAGAAGAAAAGATAGATAAACATCTGCTTAAGATCTTAATCAAAGAATTTAAGATGAAAGAAGAGGATATTTATTTTATCAATGGACCGCTAGATCTGACTTTTTTGATGAAAATGTATGGTCTATCTGGATATGAACATTTAAAGGCAGAAAAATATATTCCACAGCCAGTAAAAGAATTAAATCAGGAAGGAGATATTTTCAGCCAGATAAGAAAGGGAGATATTTTATTACATCATCCTTATCAGACATTTGATCCTGTGGTAGCGTTTGTAAGGCAAGCGGCAAAAGATAAAGATGTATTAGCAATTAAGCAGACTCTCTATCGGGTGAGTGGAAATTCACCAATCATCGCTTCTTTAGCTGAGGCAGCGGAAAATGGAAAACAAGTTTCCGTTTTAGTGGAGTTAAAGGCGCGTTTTGATGAGGAAAATAATATTATATGGGCGAAAAAGCTAGAAAAGGCAGGCTGTCATGTTATTTATGGATTGGTTGGATTAAAAACTCATAGTAAAATTACTTTAGTAGTGCGTAATGAAGAAGATGGAATCCGGCGTTATGTACATTTGGGAACAGGAAATTATAATGATGCGACAGCAAAAATATATACAGATTTAGGACTTCTCACTTGTAATCGTCTGATAGGAGAAGACGCGACGGCTGTTTTTAATATGTTATCAGGATATTCTGAACCCCTTTCTTGGAATAAACTCGCTTTAGCTCCTATTTGGTTGAGAGATAAATTTATTTCTTTTATCGAAAGAGAAACGAAAAATGCATTAGAAGGAAAACCAGCTTATATTTTGGCAAAGATGAATTCTCTATGTGATAGAGGAATTATAGAAGCGTTATATAGGGCATCTGTAGCAGGGGTAAAAATAGAATTAATTATTCGAGGGATCTGTTGTTTAAAAACAGGGATATCAGGAGTGAGTGAGAATATTTCGGTTCATTCTATTGTCGGAAATTTTTTGGAACATGCTAGAATATTTTGTTTCTGTAATAATGGGAAAGAAGAATATTATCTGGGGAGCGCTGATTGGATGCCTAGAAATTTGGACAGAAGAGTGGAGATTATGTTCCCGATAGAAGATGAGAGATTAAAGGAAAAGGTAAGACATATATTGGATATTCAATTGGCAGATACAGTAAAGGCATATGTACTTAGAAAAGATGGAGTCTATGAGAAAGTGGATAGAAGAGGAAAGAGTTTTATTAATGCACAGGAAGCTTTTTGTAAAGAGGCAGTTGAGGCGAATAAAGAAGTGGAAGAAAGTATTCAAAACCGTGTATTTCAGCCGTTAGAAGGGTGAAGTAAAGGGGAAAGAATCGAAAGGGTCGCTTAAGGGGAGGAAGTATTCCAACGAAGCCGCGCTTTCGCTCCGTTCCAG
>CAJUHN010000176.1:7016-8482 GCA_910585935.1 uncultured Lachnospiraceae bacterium
AAACTGCTCATTAAGTACCAACGTCTTCCAAGGGGCTTCTTATGGAATACTTCCTCCCCTTAAGCTAGTTTTTCGCTATTTCTAGTTTGTGAAAAACGAATGTTATCATAACTTATGAAATTTAAGTGAGGAGATATGCAGAAAGAATTTTCGGAAAGGTCAGTATTTCTATGGGATTTAGAGTTTCGCAATTATCTATTTAAGTTTTTATAGTAAGAGGATAGTATAGAGAGAACAAGAAAGTTTATTTTAAAATATATGTTATGATTTATTATCATTTTTTTAAGAAAGGAAGTTGTTTATGGGAATTAATCTTGATAAGCCTCATTTGTGGAAAAGTGATATTATACAATCTGTTGATTTATATAATAGATGGTTTATGGATTTTGCACCAAAAGCCTTTAGAGAAACACGTATTTCAACTACAAAAAGTGTGGAACAGGCATTAATCGATACAAATTATTTATTGGATATATCTCCAACAGCATTAGAATTACTAATGTAAATAAGAAACGTAAGGAAGAGGCTGTTAAAATGCAACAGTTAAGGAATACATTTGGTGATAAAGTTTCTTATTCATATTTGATGTTATATCTTAAAGATACATTAAAAGAAATTATTTTATATAATCCAAATGTCATTTTTCAGGTATGGGAAATCTTGAAAGATATAACGGTAAATGATATTGAAGAAGAAGGGAGAGTATATGGTGGTGGACTAAAAAAAATAGAACCTAAAGAGCTTTCAAAAGTTCATTGTGATAAATTAGCAGTGTTGTGTTTAGAAAATGAAATAGAAAAGAAAGAATAGATTATATAGTGATAAATAGTTTATTCGGGAGAGGAGAAAATGAAAATACAAAAAAACATAGAAAATTATAGTCCTTGGAATGAACAAGAAGAGGTAGATAAACAGATTATTTTGAGATATTTAAAGGAATATCCAGATATTTTCTATAGAGAGAATCCGATTGCACATTTTAGTGCTTCTAGTTGGATTGTCAATGAAGAGAGAACAAAGGTTTTAATGGTATTTCATAATTTATATCAATCTTTTAGCTGGAGCGGAGGTCATGCAGACGGAGAAGAGAATTTATTACATGTGGCTATAAAAGAAGCAAAAGAAGAAACAGGAATTTGTAATATAAGACCATTGTTAGAAGATATTTATTCTATGGAAATTTTATGTGTGAATGGACATCAAAAGAAAGGAAAATATGTTGCTTCTCATGTACACTTAAATATTACATATTTGCTAGAAGGGAAAGAAGATGATGAGCTGCAAATCAAACCAGATGAAAATAGTGCGGTTAAATGGGTAGAATTAGAACAAGTAACAAAAATCTGTGAAGAAGCTTGTATGAAACCGATTTATGATAAATTAAATCAGAAATTAAAAAAATATCAGAATGAAACTTGTTGATATGTTTATTTTATTTAACGTGAGTTCGATATAAAGTAAAATAA
>CAJUHN010000177.1 GCA_910585935.1 uncultured Lachnospiraceae bacterium
TGGAACGGAGCGAAAGCGCGGCTTCGTTGGAATACTTCCTTGCCGCAGCGTCCCCTTTTTCACTTTCAAGTAAATAAAACAATAACTCTATTATTCATTTTTGACTTTCACAATCACCTACTATCTACTCATGATAGTGAAAAATCAGAACCTTTTTACTCACTTTTGCTAAATTCAATCACTGCGAATGTCCTTTCCTCTGTTTCATTCAGACATACAATATATTTATCTGATTGTGTTATGACATATGGGTGTATCCAATCTCCATATACCGCGGATTTTCGATATTCTGCGCGCACTTGTCCCACTTTAAAATCCTCTGGAAGAAACTCTTGTGCCATCTGAATATATTGTCCATTATTAACATGTTGATTTGTATCAATATGATAATATCTCACAGGAAAAGCCTCTCGTTTTTCGCCCTGTTCTGGAATTTGAATTTTGCGGGGCATAGATTCCATTTCTAATTTTGGTTCTATGGGATATCCTTCTACATGCTCTGTGGAAACTTTTTTGGGCATATTCTTTTCAGTATCATATAATACCCAAATGGAGTTTGCTAGAGCGAGTTCTTTTTCCTCTTCATCTTTTATCAAAAAATTTCGATATCCATATATGCCCTTAAAACCATATGCAAATGTTCCAACTGTAATTTTCTCTCCTAATCTTGGGAGACTTTTTAGAACTATCTGCCACGAATTCATCAACCATATATAATGATGTTTCTTTAAATAATCGATCCCTATTCCTAAATCTTCTGATTGAAAAGTGCTGCAGTCCTGCATATAATTTACTACAGCGTTTAAAGATAAAAATCCGCTCTTATCCGTTTCACTATAGCGCACACGGCTTTGAAATGTATACATTTTTATGATTCCTCAATTTCTTCTAAAACTTTTTGTAATTCTCTAAATTTCTGGTCATAAATACATTGTAATAACTTATTTAACTGTATTAAAGATAATTGTAATTCTTCTGAAGAGAGAAGCCCCTGTTTTGTCGCTTCGGCTAATTCGTCTAAATCAAGTACTTTTACAAATCCATCTGGCATAATTACCACATCCGCTAATAAATCTGTAAATATATATTTTTGTTCTTGTTCTATATAATCTGTTTTTATGATATCACAATACCAATAATAAAGGCTTTCATCTGCCTTTATAAATTTGCTCACTTTAATCCCTTTGTCTAAGAAATAACATGAGATTCCATGAGAAAAATCTGTTCTGGGCTTTAATGTTTTCCATTTTGTAATAATGATATTCTGATTCCTTTTTATAATTTTGTCGTCTTTTAATTCCACTATTTCTTCTGGTATTAATCGCTTTCTAAATAATTGTATTTGCTTAGACATTTAACTTAATCTCCCGCCCTGTTCTCTTATATTGATAATATTGAACTCCTGCTGCATCTAACATTCTGCGTGAGGCGATGACAGCTGGTGTATTTGCATATTTATTAGAATCATAGACAATCGTTTTAATACCAGCCTGAATAATGGCCTTGGCACATTCATTGCAGGGAAACAAGGAAACATATATTTTAGCTCCCTCTAAACTTCCGCCCCGATAATTTAAAATAGCATTCAGCTCACTATGTGCTGCAAAATAATATTTACTTTCTAATGGTTCTCCTTCTCTTTCCCAAGGGAACTCATCATCTGAGCATCCTGTGGGAAATCCATTATATCCCATCGACAAAATCTTATTATCACTGCTCACAATACATGCTCCCACTTGTGTTCCTGGGTCTTTAGAACGCATTCCAGAGAGTATGGCAACTCCCATAAAATATTCATCCCATGAAATATAATCTAACCTCTTACCACTCATATGTCACCTCATCTCTGCGCGGCTTTGATGCTGCGCTTTAGGCTATATCCTCAGTAAAATTTAAGAATTTTATATAAATACAGATTCTTATAGTATAAATAACTTTATTATTTTATTACTTTGTTCCAAAAATTCTATCTCCTGCATCTCCGAGTCCGGGAACAATATATCCATGTTCATTTAAATGGCTGTCTAAAGCTCCAATATAGATATCCACATCTGGGTGTGTTTCTTGCATCTTTTTTACTCCTTCTGGTGCAGCGATAATACACATAAAATGAATATTTTTCACTCCTCTTTCTTTTAACATGGTAATCGCAGCAGCAGAAGAACCACCTGTTGCTAACATGGGATCTACTACAAATATTTCTCTTTCTGCACTGTCTTCTGGAAGTTTGCAATAATATTCTACTGGCTGTAATGTTTCTGGATCGCGGTACAGACCAATATGTCCAACCTTGGCTGCTGGTATAAGAGCCAACATTCCTTCTACCATACCGAGTCCTGCCCGCAAAATAGGAACAATAGCGAGTTTTTTTCCTTTTAATTCTTTTACTATGGCATTACAGATAGGAGTCTTTATCTCTACTTCTGTCAATTTCAAATCTCTTGTGGCTTCATAACACATCAACATTGCAATCTCATTGATCAATGCCCGAAAATCTTTAGAACCTGTTTCTTCTCTGCGAATTAATCCAATTTTATGTTGAATCAAAGGGTGATCCATCACTATCACTTTGCTCATTTTTTCCTCCATTCCAAGTTTCTTATTTTTCTATCATTTCTATTCTTCTTTTATGCCTTTCCTCTTTTGAAAACTCTGTTTCAAAGAATATATCCACAATCTTCAATGCTAATCCTGTCCCTATCACTCTGCCGCCTAAACACAAAATATTGGCATCATTATGTTCTCTAGTAGCTTCTGCGCTAAAGCAGTCATTGCATAGAGCTGCTCGTATTCCTTTTATTTTATTTGCACTGATAGAAATTCCGATTCCTGTACCGCAAATTAAAATTCCTTTTTCATAAGTTCCTTTTGCTACTGCCTCCGCTACTGCTTTTCCGTAAACAGGATAGTCGCAAGCTTCTTCCGAATCACATCCAAAATCTTTAAAGGTAATTTCTTTCTCTTTTAAATGTTTTTTGATCTCTTCTTTTAATAGATAACCACCATGATCACTTCCTATTGCAATCATTTTCTTTCACCATTTCTTCCTTTCTGTTCTCTTTCTTTTGCTGTTTCCTCTGTAAACAGCTTTGCCGTTATTAAATTTACTAACGTAGAGATTTTTTCAAAGCACTCAATATAAGCAGAAAGTTCTTTTCCATATAAACCTTCCATATCACCATCTCCGCCGATAAATTCATTTATGGTATAAACATTAATCGCATCTTCATACTCTTCATAAATACTCTTCTTTTGTTGTTTTGTCATTGTTAAAACTAAATTTTTTTCTCCTAAGTCTTTTTCTGAAAATGATATTGACATAGGATGATGTAATGATATTCCATATTGTTTTGCTGTTTCTACTGTTTTAGGATTAATTGGTTCTGGAAATAAAACAATCAACCCTCTTGATAGTATCTCTATTTCCTTATCCTTTGTTAATTCTTTCATAACACCTTCAGCTAAAGGACTCCGACAAGTATTGTCTGTAGAAACAAATATCACTTTATCATATTTTTTCATAATAAATCAGTAAGAAAACCACGTACTTTTGGGTGCGTAGAGGAAATTATATTCCCTTTTTCCTGTATACTCCTTTTTAAATTATATCTATTTATTCCTTTGAAATCTCCCTGTAGGTTGGGATAATATTTTACTAAATGAACTACTTATGAGGCTAACGCCTCGAAACTTCTTATTTAAAAGACTGTGAATCGTTATCTAGTCTGTAAGTCTACTTTTTATCTTATTTTCTATACAATTATCTTATGATGCCCTGCTGCCTTTATTAATCGATTCATAATCGCCTGCCCAAAAGCCTTTTCTGAAAAAGCTTCTGAAAATATCACATCTATCTCTGCTTCATCAAATTCTCTTAATATACTGTAAAGATGTTTTGCAATCGTTTCTTCTTTTTTTCTAGTGCCGATCACTTTTATCATACCATCTCTATAAAACTTTTTTGTTTCCTCTGTTGCAATAATGCCCACTTTCTTCCCTTCTGATACTTTTTGAGCAGTCAATCTATTGATTTGATCTATCACTCTGGAAAGTTCTCCCTCTATAATAGTCAAATCTGCTTTCGGCGCATAATGCCGGTATTTCATGCCAGGAGCTTTGGGTCTTTCTTTTTCCTGTAATCCATTTTGGAGAGTCGGATCTAGAAACACATCTCCTATTTTTTCTTCTAACATCTCCTGTGTGATAAAACCGGGACGCAATATCATAGGAACAGATGTCATATCTATAATCGTGGATTCAATTCCTATTCCCACTTCTCCTCCATCTAATATCATATCGATCTTTCCTTGCATGTCCTCTAATACATGCTCCGCCTTAGTAGGACTGGGGCGACCTGAAGTATTGGCACTCGGAGCAGCGATAGGAGTCTGTACGGCTTTCAAAAAGGAAAGCGCCCCCAAATGGTTCGGCATACGAATTGCAACTGTATCTAAACCACCTGTTGTCGTATATGGAACATTTTCTTTCTTTTCTAAAATAATTGTGAGCGGACCGGGCCAAAATGATTCCATCAGCTTTTTCGCCTTTTCTGGTATCTTTTTTACAATCTGTTTTAATTGGTTTTCTTCAGCGATATGAAGAATCAATGGATTGTCTGATGGTCTGCCCTTTGCAGCATAAATCTTCTTAGCAGCTTCTTCATTGAAACCATCTGCACCTAATCCATAGACCGTTTCCGTGGGAAATGCTACTAAACCGCCTCTTTTTATAATCTGAGCCGCCTGCTGCAATAATTCCCTATCCGCTTCTATTCCATTTAATTTTCCTAGTATTGTTTTCATGTTTCATTAGCTGCTACTCAAAATATGAACAAAAATACTCATATTGAGAAAATTCCTGTTTCTTCCTGTATGCTTTTGACTATGACAAGTCACAGTCTACTCACAAGTTCACGTACAGTCCACAGGCGTAAATTCCCGCATAGCCTATGGTACATACTTATCCTTGCTTTTTCATTCAATCTGATAAGTCCGACAATCTCTCAAGTTCAAGCTTGCATTGAAATCCCTGTCTGCTGTATATCCACATTCCGAACATACATATACTCTATCGGATAACTTCAAATCCGACTTGATACATCCACAACGATGACATATTTTACTTGACGGATAAAACCTGTCAGCTATTCGTAGTTCCATGCCATATTCTTTACATTTTGCAGTTATTTTTGTTCTGAACTCAAAAAATTTCTGCTGTGCAATCGCCTTGGAAAGATGTCTGTTTTTCATCATTCCTCTGATATTCAGGTTTTCCAGTGTTATCCAATCTGGCTTGGTTTTCACCAGTTCAGAAATCACTTTATTGATATAATCCGTCCTGATACAGTCAAGCTTGTGATGAAGTTTTTGTACTTTCAGTTTTTGTTTCTGGATATTCCGTCGGGTAGCTTCTCCTTTCCGATTATTTGGTAATTTTTTCTGACTTTCGTATTTCCTCGAAAGTGTTCTCTGCTGGCGTTTCAAACTTTTTCCAGTTTTCTGATACGAGCAGTCTTATTGATGTTTTTATAGCTCTTTTCATGGGAACATATCGCAAAATCTTTTATGCCTAAGTCGATGCCTATTCCGAAATCATTCAGAATGGGCTTTTCTGTTTTAGGCTCTTCCACCAGAACAGAAATATAGTATCTTCCTGCTTTCATGGAAACTGTACCGCTTTTAATAATATGCGTTTCCGGATTGGTACGGATATAGCCTTTTTCTTTCAGTTTTACCCAATCCAGTGTGGGAATTTTGATTCTGTGTCGCTCGCATGAAATAATTTGTTTTGTTCCATTTTTCACAAAGTACATTTTCACATCAGAATTTGATTTTTTCTTCCAGTTTGGAAAACCTGTTTTGTGTTGAAAAAAGTTTTTAAAAGCCTTGTCCGCGTTCATAATGCTCTGCTTCACTGATTTACTGCTGACTTCCTTCATCCATGAAAATTCAGGATTTTGCGGAAGATACTCCTGGTTGAGCCATTTTGAAAAGTCATATCCGGAAACAAATCTTTCTTCTTTTTCATAGCGTTCTTTATTATATGCCAGATAAAAATTATAGATAAATCTGCATACACCAATTGTTCTGTGAATGATTTGTTTTTGTTCTGGTGTAGGAAAAATTTCCGTTTTATAACTTTTTCGCAATTTCTTCCTCTCCCTTCCTTTTATTTTTATATTTTCTCTGCCCCACCTTTGTAATATTTTGACGGAAGCGCCTATCATTTCAGCAAATTCTTTCGGTTTGTAATTACTCATAAGTTCACTTCCTTATGAATATCTTATACCATGTTTCGTCACATTTGATAATATTTTTATTACTTATTTTGTAACTCCTTCCTTTCGGAGAATTTTTCTTCTTGGCAATGTCATACAAAGGACATGTGTTTCCCTGTTATCCATGCAGGACGCAGGACATTTGCATGGTTTCTTGGTCGGCACTCACAGAGCTTCCAACTGAAAATTACATTGGAAGGTGTATCTTTACCTTATGGTACAACGTAGTTCCTATCTGCAACCTACTTTTCAGCAGTAACAGTCACTAAGCCTTGCAACCTACTGTTAAGCCATAGACAAAAGACTATCGTATCCACTTTTGTCTATGTTTATATCTATATTTATCTATTTTTTATTACTTAACAATTAGTCCTATTCTACGCCAAACTTTAGAATATTTCACCATATTTTGAACATTATAGCACAACTTTTTCCATTTATAAAGAGTCAAATCTATTTTAATGGAATAAACTTGTAAAATTACAGAAGTATTTTTTTGAGGGGTGGCAAAAGGGGGACGCTACGGAACAATGTCATTTAGTTAAGGCATTGGCGAGGTCGCTCCTCTTTAGGCAGAGATATCGGAGTTCCTATCTCTGCCTACTTTTTTACTTTTGAAGATTGTATAACGACTTTTATGTAACACAAAAAGACAGATTGCCATCTGCCTGAAAAAGCGATATACTTTTTTTGTGGTTAAGCTACCCGGTACAGAAAACTCACCACTGACTTGGGTCTGACTTTGCGAGGGTCTGACCGCCCAGGTCTGACGGGTAAAAGGTTTTTCTGTATCAGCTTCTCAACATCAGGTGGAGAAATATCATTCCGCAGGAAATACCTGCATATGTGAATGGCTATTGTGTAATTTATCTGATATACGTGCTTTGTATCTTTTTGCTGGATCACCACATTCCTTGTAATGATCTCACAATAATTATAGAGAATCAGGCGCGCATAGATTTCCTGCATGATATACTCCACCTTTTTTGAATGGAAGCAGGTTAATCCAATGGCGTATTTTAATTCCCTGAAAGATGTTTCTATGCCCCACCTCATTGCATAAAGTTTTTTGATTTCCTCCATCGGAAACTCTCCTTGTGGTAAATTTGTAATAATACACTCATAAGAACTCTCTGTAATGGCAAATCGTACAACCCGGAAATTTATAGGATAAAAAGGTTTTTCATGTAAATCTACGTAATCAAAAGGACTCTTCTTATCAAGTATCTTATAAAGTTCTGGATGCGCCTTTACTTCGTTTGTCTGTTTTCTGGTTAACAGCAGATGCATGTCGTGATCAAACGCTTCTTTTTTGGGGAGACGGAAACTTCCTGTCATGCTGCCACCGCCTCCGTCTTTTACCCGGATCATATAATACATTCCTTTTTCTTGTACATGTGCAAAAATGTTATATGTTTCATATCCCCTATCAGCAATGAAAATCGTTTTCTTATCACCCCTATACCGGTCAACCATCTGTGTCATAGCCGAAGATTCATTTTCCTTACGTGACGGTTGAATGACAGCATCCACATATCTTTTACTGCACAAGTCAAAAAGAGCGTTCAGGTGAAGTTGGTTATATCCCCTATCTGTTGGACTCGACTGAAAATAGGTATCTTTGTCTTCTGGATTGCGGGCGATGTTTAAATCCGAGCCATCACAGGCTAATAATTGATAGCCATTGTATTTTTTCTCAAGAGAAAAACCAGCATTGAATTCATGGAATAGAAATTCCCAGGTTTCCAAAAGAAGTTTGCTTCTTTGCTGAGCAAAAGCAGAAGCTGTGGGAGTGTCCGAAGAAAACTTGAAGAAATCCAATAACTCCTTCTTAATAGAAGCACTTTCCATAGACAGAATCATTTGAATTGTAGATGCAAAATCAAGTTTTCTGGTACGTGAAAAATCCGTTGAAGGATTTTTGGAAAACAGCCATGGAACGGCAGCCATTTCTCCAATCAAAGACAATAATTGATTTTTCACCTGTTCTGCAAATATCATAGACGTCACCTCCAAAATATATTACATTCAAGGGGCTTCGTCGCAAATTTTCAGATATTTGTCAAGTGTTTTTTGAAAAAAGTTACAAAAAAAGAGCAGGGTACATATTTCTATATACCTTGCTCTGAAAGGAGCGACCTCGCCAATGCCTTAACTAAATGACATTG
>CAJUHN010000178.1 GCA_910585935.1 uncultured Lachnospiraceae bacterium
GTCTGGAACGGAGCGAAAGCGCGGCTTCGCTGGAATACTTCCTTCCCGAAGCGACCCTTTGATTCTAAAGTTCCCTAAACTATACCTATATTTTCTATGCTCTTTTTCTCAGACTTTTCCCTTTTTTATTGAATAGTTTCTCCGCTTATACTTCCACTTCCCGTCGTATTTGTATTAGAATCAGAATTGGTAGCAGATGTTTCATCTCTATTCTCTGTTCCTGTAATCCCTATATCCGTTGCTAAATCATCTACTCCATTTTCTATCCCATTTCCAATATCTTCTAACGCTCCACCATTAGTTGTTCCATTTGTAGCTGCATTTGGCGTCGTCCCTTCATTTGTAGATTGTGTTTCATTGCCAGTGCCTGAAGTAGTCATCGTAGTATTGTTATCTGTTTCACCATTATTATTGTTATCTCCACATGCAGTAAGCATACTCATTGTAACTACTATCATTGCAATCAATAGACCATTTTTCATTTTTCTCATAATAAATATCTCCTTTTCCTAAAATAAATTAATGACAAAGAGTCCATCTCTAAGAACATTCTCTTTGTCATTAATATGTGCGTTTTCTCTATTTATTATTCACTAAATTTTTGAAATCCTTCCAAAATTGTACTTTTATAATTTTCAAAATCTCTTTTATTCACTAAATATCTAGCCTCTCCATTCACACTCGCAAGATAGAAATTTGCGTCATACACAGCAAATTTTAACACAATATCTTCTTTTTCGTCATTTCTTTTAAAAGTCACCTGAAAATCAAGCCATTCCTTTTCTTCCTCTTCTATATCGATTACTTTTTCTGCATTAATTGAGATAATAGAGCGATAAAGACTGCGTATTTCTGATTCTCTTTGTTCTTGTTCTTCCTCTATGGTAGTACTTTCTTCTTCTCCACTTTGATTTTCTCCCGAAGATGTCTTCGGAATATCTTTTAAACGAAAAATCATATCTTCTTCTTGTACTAACACTTCATCTACGGTTTCAATATTCACTAAAGCAAAATATTTATAGATATAATCATTCGCTGTATAGGACATAATAGAATCAATCGTGGATGCACCGATGAAATTTACTTTATTAGAACCTTCTTCCATCGCATAATAATATTCACCGCCATCACTATTTCCAATTAACATGGTATAAGACTTTTGTTCTAATGTTCCCGTTTTAGAATCTATATAGTGAAAAGAAATTTTTCCCTTGGGATTTGTAAATCCCATTTCTTCTAACTGTTCCTCCGTAAATGGAGAAGATTGAAAAGCAGCTAATTTTGCATACATTATATTTTCTATTTTCTGTAATTGTGTATCTATCAAGGAAGAATCTGCTGCGATTTCATGTTCAAATGGACTGGTAAGATACCAAGAAATCAAATTGCTGCTATCATAAGAAGATTCTTCTAATGTTTCCAATTTTATTTCCTGTCCATTCCAAGTTAAGGATAACTCATCAATACTAGAACTATCTATCGTTGGAAATATATCTGCCTGTGCCATCTCATATAATGGATAATCAAAATAGGAAAATCTATCACTTCCTATTGTATAAACACCTTCTACTCCATCTATATAAGCATAATAGTCAGATGTGATAGGGTTTTTAATCCCCAAATATAAAGTAGTCTGTTTTTTATCTGAGGTTGTTACTGTAATAGTATAAGCTGGTTTTTCTAATCCATACTCATTCAAATTGTTTGTTGTTTCTTCTATTGTTCTAGTCGCAGCTAAATTTGTAAAAATACTGATCATATTGGTAAGATAATTCTGTAAAAGCGGCAGTTCTGGATTTGATGTATATATCCATGTATCCTCTTTTTTTTCAAACTCCATTATATTATTTTCTTTTATATAAGATAGTTTCACAATATCTTCTTTGTTTAAATTTAATAATGTTTTTGTTTCCTGTGTTTCTGTCTGTGTAGTTTCTTCTTCCTTTTGTTTTTTATTATTCATTATTATAATTCCATAGACTCCGATTAATAAAACAAGAAATATACCTAAAATAAATATTGTTTTCTTTTTTTTCATTATCGATATCTCCTTTTTAACCATACGATAAAACCAACTATAAGAATCACTAATGGAATCACAATTAAAATCAAAATGGTTAAATACGTTGATGTTTTTGCTGTAATCTGTAAACTTGACATACTAAAAGATTTCTCTTCAATGGCAATACTATTATCCATTTCGCAAAGCCATCCTAAACTATTTATCACTAATTCATAATTGCTTCCGCTTACCTGTAGATTCGCCGAATCATCTAACATATATCCTGAACTATATGCAACTAATTTTGTTTCTTTATCATCATGAATCTCACTCACAGCTACTCCTATAGCAAATGGTCCATCTATATCTCCATCTTGTTTTTCAATACTTTGAGCCTGACTATTTTGCAGCGTTCTTAAAAAAGAACTATCAGAAGTAGTTAATAAAGGAGCATATTCAATAGAACTTCTGGCTGTATCTGCTTTTCTCATTCCTTTTGCTTCAGGAAGGAAAATATTATAACGATTTTCTATAATGCTATTTGTGATATCATGTGCTTCTTTATTTGGTGCTAAATAATAGGGATAGGGATAAAAGAAATTGCCTCCATTCTTTTCTACAATTAATCCGTCAAATACTTCTATTCCATAATAATTTAATACCGTATTTAAATTTGTTTTTCCTCCTGTTTCATAGCCATCTACCACAAATGCAGAACCGCCTCTTTCTAAATATTCTAATAGCTTATCAGATTCTTCTTTAGAAATATCCACTTTTGGCGCATTGATAATAATCCCTTTTGCATCATCTGGAACAGCTTCTACAGTAGCTAAATTTAAAGTCTTTAATTCAATATTTCCTTTGGTAATTAACTTAGATAGTTCTTCACTGATCTCTCCTTCTCTATGTCCTTCCAATGTATAAACAACCGGAAGATCATTTGTAGTGACATAATTAATAGCACTTGTAATTTGTCCTTCTCCATCAAATCCTGTAATCTGCTCCCTGTAAGTATTATAATTCATACTCGTAGTATATAAATCAGAAGCTTGAATGAGTTTATATCTCTTTTCACTAACTACTAATAGACTTCCAGAACTCACATTCTCTGTTGTATATTCTAATATAAAATTAGGATGTAAAATCGGATCTACCGTTTCTACTTTTATATGTTCAGAAAGCGCTTTATAATTATTTAACATCTCCATCACAGTTTCATCTTCCGCGCCTGTCTGTGCAATGACATAAACAGTGATATCCTCTCCTAAGCCTTTCAAAAACTCTTTTGTCGTATCTGTCAAAGAATACATCTGATTAAAGCTCAAATCAAACTTTGTTACATTTGATGGTAATGCATTCACAATTAAATTAATTACTATTACTATTAAAATGGCAGCAGCGATGATTCCCACACTATAAGAACCACTTTTAAATTTACGATTTTGAAATGTTTCCTTCAGATTCTTTTTCACCACAATTTCCTCCTAGCTCCATCTTCTTTTCTGTATGGACTGCACAGTAAAAAATAAAAATAATCCTATCACTGATAAATAATAAATAATACTTGAAATATCTAAAATACCATTTTGAATCATATTATTCGATGCAGAAGCTAAATCTAATGTATTTAATACTTTCGCAAATCCTCCTTCAAATATAGTTTTCTTTCCTATATAAAGGGCAAAAAGAATACCTTCTGCTATAATAAATAATCCTACAGATAAAATAATATTTTTTGTCATAATATAATAGCCCAGACAGAGCAATATCGTAAGTATAGTAAAAGCAATCAATGATGTAATAGCCGTATTAGATAAAAAGCTGGAAATACCAGTAATTAAATAAGTGACTAATAATACACTAAAAGAAATCACACCTGCAATAATTTGACTTTCTGTAATAGAAGAAATAAATAAACCAACTGCGATATAAGCAGCTCCTAATAAAAAAAATCCGAAAATAGCCAGATAAGACATTCCATAATCCAACTTTCCATATCTTCCCATAATGAGAGGAAACGTACATATCACTAAAATAGGAATAAAAAATACTGTTAAAAGAGCTAAATATTTCCCCAATACAATTTGAAAAATAGATATCGGAGAAGTATATAATAGTTGGTCTGTTTTATTTTTTTGCTCTTCAGAAAGAGCACGCATCGTCAAAAGAGGTACTAATATTAAAAATAAAAATGTAACTGTAGATAAAGAATAACCAATTAATGGATATCCTCCATTTATATTATAAGCGATAAAATATATTCCCACCATCAATAAAACAAATGCCACATATACATACCCCATCATGGAAGTAAAATATGATTTTAATTCTTTTTTATAAATTGCCTTCATCTTCATTCTCCTTTTCCACGACTTCTGATTCAGATTTTTCTTCTAAATCTTCCTCTATCATTTGTTCCTCTTCGCTTTGATCTTCTAACTCCTTTTTCTTATTTAATTTTTTAAAAAATCCTATCTTTTTTTCTGGTTTTACAGATGTAGTATCTGTTGTCAACTCTAAGAAAACTTCTTCTAATGACATATTAGAAGTTTTCATCATCATAATAGGACATTTTTTATCACTCAATTTATAGAAAATTTCTTCTCTAATGTCCACATTTTCCGCACATTTCACTATAACATTCATACAATCTTTTTCTGCCGAATCGTGAAATTCTATTTCTTTTATCCCTTCTATTTCTGCAAATATTTGATTTATGATATCTTTTTGTCCCTTTATAGTCATTTCTAATACATTCGCTCCAAGCATTAACTTTCCTAAATTATCTGGTGTATCGCTTGCAACTAATTTACCATGTGAAATAATCATTACATAATCACAAATAGCGCTGATTTCAGAAAGAATATGGGAACTCAAAATTACAGTGTGTTTTTCACTCAAAGTTTTAATTAAATCTCTTATTTCAATAATTTGTTTTGGATCTAATCCAACTGTAGGTTCATCTAAAATAATAATTTCAGGATATCCTATTATCGCCTGCGCCAGTCCCACACGCTGTTTATATCCCTTCGACAAATTCTTTATCAACCTATCCTTCACATCTACAATCTTCACTAATTTCATAATATCAGCTATCATCTGATCTTTTTCTTTATTAGGTATCTTCTTCAATTCTGCCACAAAATTTAAATATTCTAATGGTGTCATATCCATATAAAGAGGTGGCTGTTCTGGCAGATAGCCAATACACTTTTTAGCCTTTTCTGGCTCATCAAAAATACTATAACCATTAATAATAACTTCTCCCTCTGTTGCGGATAAATATCCTGTCATAATATTCATCGTTGTGGATTTTCCCGCTCCATTCGGTCCTAAAAAACCATAAATCTGTCCCTTTTCTACTTGAAAACTCAAATGGTCTACCGCCAAATGTTCTCCATACTTCTTCACAAGCTCACGTACTTCAATCAAAATATTCCCTCCTCTAAGCCTTCAAAATTTTTCCGAAAATTCCATAATACCTTACTTTTCATTTTATAAATTCTACTTGTAATATTTTCCAAAAAATAAAAGCAGAATGATTCTCAAAAAATTTTATCGAACCTTATAATAGAATAATAAATAAATGTGTTTTTTCTTTGAAAATCTCAAACTAAATTATATTTTTTTTGAAAAACATTTTAAATAGTTCTTAAAAATAAACAGAAAATAACATAAATTTTTCTAATTTTTTCTTTTAATTTCTAATTCATACTATTTGACCAAAGGTTCGCAAAGGCAAGAAATGTTCCAACGAAGCCGCGCTTTCGCTCCGTTCCAGACGTAGCGGTACTAAATTCGCGAACCCTAACGGGTTTGCTCATTAAGTGCCGACGTCTTCCAAGGGGCTTCTTTTGGAATCATTTCTTGCCTTTGCTAGTTTATTGAGTTTTCTAGTATAATGATAAAAGAGTCTGTATTGCTTAGATTTTAGTTTTTTTATTTTTCTAAATATAAATTGTTAAATAATGGTTATAAGTGAATGGTTTATGATAATTATTGTTATTTTGCTTTGATGGAATATTTTTTTAGTGATGTGTTCATTTCGATTCTATTGTATAATTCCATAGATTATACTTGAAAGAAATGAAAAACAGTGCTATAGTGCATTAGTAGAGATTCGTTTATCAAGAATATAAAATACTATGAAATAAAGGAAAGAACATGACAGAAATAAATAAAACAGTATCAGAAAAACTTAAAAAATTGAAAACAGAAAAAAGAGAAGTAAAATGGAAACGTTTATCCCAAACCCAATTAATAGCCACTGGATTTTTATTTATTATTTTGATAGGAACATTCCTTTTAATGTTGCCAATATCAAGCAGAGAAGGAGAAGTGACATCATTTTTTGATGCTATGTTCACGGCGGTCAGCGCTAGTTGTGTGACAGGGCTTATCGTGGTGGATACTTATACACATTGGTCTACTTTTGGACAAATTGTGATTTTGATGATGATCCAAATTGGTGGTTTAGGTTTTATGACAATAGGAATTTTGTTTTCCATTATAATCCGCCGAAAAATCAGTTTGCGTGAGAGAGGTTTGATGCAGGAGAGTGTGAACACTTTAAAAATCGGTGGGATCATTAAATTGACGAAGAAGATCATAAAAGGAACATTTTTATTAGAGGGTACAGGTGCACTTATTTTAGGAATCCGATTCAGTATGGAAAAGGATTTTGGATTTTTAAGAGGCTTTTATTATGGGATATTTCATTCCATTTCCGCTTTTTGTAACGCAGGATTCGATTTATTTGGGTATCAAGGTCAGTACAGTTCTATTGTGAATTATTCAGGTGATATCATTGTTAATCTGACAATCATGATATTAATTATAACAGGAGGTATTGGATTTGTCGTTTGGGATGATATCACGAAACATAAATTAAATTTTAAAAAATACATGTTGCATACGAAAATTGTTCTTGTTACAACGGGTATTTTAATCTTTGGCGGAGCATTTTTATTTTATCTACTGGAAAAAGATAATACCTTTGCAGAAATGGGAGTGATAGAAACTATATTAAGTTCTCTTTTCAGCTCTGTAACAGCAAGAACGGCGGGATTTAATTCTGTGGATACGGCTTCTTTAACAGAGGCAAGTAAATTATTGACGATAGTGCTGATGTTTATTGGAGGCAGTCCGGGTTCTACAGCAGGTGGTATTAAAACTACTACTATTGTAGTAATCTTGTTATTCTTCTGGTCTAGTATGCGCCATACGTATGGATGCAATGTTTTTGGAAGAAGATTACAACATGATTCCATTATTAAAGCGAATGCTGTATTTAGTACAAATTTATTCATTGCAGTCAGTGCTGCTTTATTTATTGTGGCGATGCAGAGTACCCTGCCGCTTACAGATATCTTATTTGAAGTATTTTCAGCGATAGGTACAGTTGGGATGAGTACAGGAATCACACGAGCATTAGAAACACCAGCAAAGATTATTATTATATTTTTAATGTTTTGTGGTAGAATCGGAAGTTTATCTTTTGCACTGTCATTTAATCAAAAAAGAAAAATAGCTCCTGTACAGCAGCCGGCAGAGAATGTCAATATCGGATAATGAGAATTGACTATTTAATATAAATAGATAGACAAATAGATATATAAGTGGAGGTTTTAAATGAAATCAATATTAATTATAGGAATGGGAAGATTTGGACATCATTTATGTACAAAGCTTGCAGAATTAGGAAATGAAATTATGATTGTAGATCAGAGAGAAGAAGTTTTAGAGGATCTATTGTCATCAGTGACAAGTGCTAAAATTGGAGATTGTACAAATGAAGAGGTTCTGAAAAGCTTGGGAGTGAGTAACTTTGATTTATGTTTTGTCTGCATAGGAACAAATTTCCAGAGCAGTTTGGAAATTACAAATTTGCTTAAGGAAATGGGAGCAAAGTGTGTTATCAGCAAAGCGAATCGAGATATTCATGCAAAGTTTTTGTTGAAAAATGGGGCAGATGAAGTGATTTATCCTGATAGGGATATTGCAGAAAGACTCGCTTTCAGACATAGTGCAAACCATGTATTTGATTATATTGAATTGACAGAAGAGTATTCTATCTATGAGATTCCTCCTATGCAGGAATGGATTGGAAGATCTATAAGGGATTTAAACATTAGAGCGACTTACCATGTGAATATTTTAGGAATTAAAAAAGATGAAAAGGTAGCGTTATTGCCACCAGCAGAGCATATTTTTGTAAAAGATGAACATCTGATGGTGATAGGATTACGCACGGATTTAGAAAAAGTGATTAAACATTTATAAAATCAGATGGCTGAAGGTTCGCGCAAAGAGCGCACCTATTCCAACGAAACCGCGCTCTCGCTCCGTTCCAGACGTAACGG
>CAJUHN010000179.1 GCA_910585935.1 uncultured Lachnospiraceae bacterium
CGCTTTCGCCTTGGCGGCTTAGAAGCGGGGGACTTCCTTGATGAGGTTAAAAAAATAGCAAAATTAAGAAAAAGAAAGAATTTTAAATTTCTTATTATTCTTATAAAAGTCTTTTAAAGGAAAAAATTTATTGTCTATATTATAGAATTACCCCTCGCTTTCAGGCGAAATTTTTCACTTGACCCCATAACTTCAAATATAGAAAAAGGCAAATAGCAACTCGAATAACTTTGAGAAAGTAAACTTTAGAGCGGTTTAGCAGTATATCGAAATTACCGATTTTAATTATATTAATTTAGCATATTTAAAAAAGTATGTAGAAAATTTTAATATTCGCTTTTTCTTAATTTGTGCCTATAATGAACACTCTTTCCTCCGCCTATTTTATTGATACAGTGAAAATTCGTTTTTCACAGAGCAGAATAGCCAACGAACTAGCGGAGGCAAGGAAGTATTCCAAAAGAAGCCCCTTGGAAGACGTCGGCACTTAGCAAACAGCCCTAAAAGGGCTGTGCGCTTAGTACCGCTACGTCTGGAACGGAGCGAAAGCGCGGCTTCGCCTAAATACTTCCTTGCCGGAGCGCCCCTAAAGTAGAAGAGTAATAACCTTCTTGTATTTTTTGGAAGGAATGGATATAATATAGGTCGAGATATTTATAAAAGGAAAAAAATAGAACGATGGAAGTACGAAATGTAAAGGGAGGAAGAGATGTATATTATAGTAGGATTAGGAAATCCCGGTTATCAATATGTGGGAACTAGACATAATATAGGCTTTATGGCAGTAGAAGAGTTGGCAGAGCGGAATAGAATTTCTATAGATATGAATAAGTATAAGGGAATCTATGGAAAAGGAATGATAGAGGGAGAAAAGGTGATTTTATTAGAGCCGCAGACCTATATGAATCTGAGTGGAGAGAGTGTGAGGGCAGCAGTAGATTTTTATAAGATTGACCCAGAAAAGGAATTGATTGTTATTTATGATGATATCAGCCTAGAGGTGGGGAAAATCAGGATTCGAGAAAAAGGGAGCGCAGGCGGACATAATGGAATGAAAAGTATTATTGCTCATTTAGGAACAGAGGAATTTAACAGAGTCAGAATCGGAATAGGAGATAAGCCAAAAGGATGGGATTTGGCAGATTATGTGTTGGGTCATTTTGAAGAAGAGGACAGGGATAAGGTAGAAGAAGGTGTGATTCATGCTTGTGAAGCGGTGGAATTAATTTTAAAAGATGGAATTTCAGCAGCTATGAATCAATATAATAAGAAAAGATGATAAAATAATTTAAAAATTAGAATAATGCAGGTTACAGCGTTATAGGAAGGAAAGGAGAGAATCACTGTAAAATGGGTAACATTATAAGAGAAAGTGATACTTAAATTTATCTTTTATAAGTTTTCAGTGATGGTATGAAGTTGAATTGTATAACAGCACCCTTACAAGAACTCAAAGAATTTCAGGAGTTAGCAGAATGGGTAAAAAGAGAAAAGAAGGTAGAAGAAAAGAAAAAGGCTGTATTTGTGAGTGGTTGTATTGATTCACAAAAAGCCCATTTTATGAAGGGTCTAGGAGATGGCACAGCGTATAAAATAATTTTAACTTTCAGTGAAGCGAAAGCAAAGGAAATTTATGAAGACTATAAATGTTTTGATAAGAATGTAGTGCTATATCCAGCAAAAGATTTTATATTTTATAGTGCTGATATTCATGGGAATTTAATTGTAAAGGAACGAATGCAGGCATTGAAACAGATGATGGAAAAAGGGAGTCTTACCGTTATTACTACTATAGATGGCTGCATGGACAAAATTTTGCCTTTAGAGAAAATCGTAGAGAATATTATTACGATCCAAGATATAGATTCTGTGAATAGTGAAAAGTTAATATCAGATTTGGTGAAATTAGGATATGAGAGAATGGCACAAGTAGAAGCTCCAGGTGAGTTTGCGATACGTGGTGGAATCATTGATATCTTTCCTCTGACAGAAGAAAATCCTTTTCGGATCGAATTATGGGACGAGGAAATTGATTCCATACGTTCTTTTGATGTAGAGAGTCAGCGTTCTATTGAACAGCTAAAAAAGGTTGTGATTTATCCAGCAACGGAATTAGTATTAGAAGAGGAAAGACTGCAAAGTGGGATAAGAAAGATAGAAGAAGAGGGAAAACATCAGGCAGAAGTGCTCAGAAAGTTAGGGAAAACAGAGGAAGGCTATCGAATAAAGGAAACAGTATCAGAATTGGCAGAGCAGATAAAAATAGCGCATACCTCTATAGCGTTAGATAGTTATATAGGATATTTTTATCAAAATATGGTGTCTTTATTGGATTATTTCCCTGTTGATAATACAATTATTTATTTAGATGAGCCTGCTAGAATGATAGAGAGAGCAGAAACATTAGAATTAGAATTTAGAGAGAGTATGACAAATCGTCTGGAGAAGGGTTATATTCTGGGGAAACAGACAGAAGTATTATTTGGAACAAAGGAGATTTTCGCTAGGCTACAAAAAAATATTTTGATTTTGATGGCTGCTTTAGAACAAAAACAGAAGTATATTGATGTCACTAAGACTTTTTATTTGAGTGCCCAAAATGTGAATCCTTATCACAACAGTTTTGAATTATTGATTAAAGATTTGACCCGTTGGAAGAAAAATGGATATCGTGTCATTTTGCTGACAAATTCTAGGACGAGAGGAAAGAGATTATCTGATGATATCAGAGAGTTTGAACTTCATGCTTATTATAAAGAAGAGTTGACACAAGAGTTAAAAGCAGGAGAAATTCTAGTGACTTACGGAAATGTGCATAGGGGTTTTGAATATCCCATGATAAAATTTGTGGTCATCACAGAAACAGATATTTTTGGGGTAGAGAAAAAGAAAAAAAAGAAGAAATCTGCTTATGAAGGACAGAAAATACAAACATTTACAGACCTTTCTATTGGAGATTATGTAGTACATGAAAATCATGGGTTGGGAATTTATCGTGGAATAGAAAAGATTCGCGTTGAGAAGATCATGAAGGATTATATTAAAATAGAATATGCAGATGGAGGAAATCTTTATGTGTTGGCCACACAATTAGATTTGATTCAAAAGTATGCAGATTCAGATTCTAAAAAACCGAAACTCAATAAGTTAAATAGTCAAGAATGGCAAAAGACAAAGGCGAAAGTGAGAACAGCGGTAAAAGATGTGGCAAAGGAATTAGTAGAACTCTATGCAGCAAGACAGGAGAAGAAAGGCTATCAGTATGGAGAGGACACAGTATGGCAGAAAGAGTTTGAAGAGTTATTTCCCTATGAAGAAACACAAGATCAGTTGTTAGCGATTGAAGCGACGAAAAAGGATATGGAAAGCGAGAAGATCATGGATCGGCTTATCTGTGGAGATGTGGGATATGGAAAGACAGAAATAGCGATAAGAGCTGCATTTAAGGCGGTTCAGGAAAGTAAGCAGGTAGTCTTTTTAGTGCCTACAACAATACTCGCACAACAACATTATAATACTTTTGTGCAGAGAATGAAGGATTTTCCAGTGAGAATCGATTTATTATGCCGCTTTTGCACACCAGCACAGCAGAAGAATACCTTGGCAAATTTAAAAAAAGGGCAAGTTGACATTGTAATTGGAACACATCGTGTATTATCAAAAGATTTGATATTTAAAGATTTAGGATTATTGATTGTAGATGAAGAGCAGCGTTTTGGAGTGACTCATAAAGAAAAAATAAAGCAATTTAAAAATACCATAGATGTTTTAACTTTGACAGCAACGCCGATTCCTAGAACTTTGCATATGAGTTTGATAGGAATAAGAGATATGAGTGTATTAGAAGAACCTCCTGTGGATAGAATGCCGATTCAGACTTATGTGATGGAATATAATGAAGAGATGATTCGGGAAGCGATTAATCGGGAATCAGCTAGAGGGGGGCAAGTTTATTATGTGTATAATCGAGTGAATAATATAGAGGAAATTACAAACCATGTAGCGAAATTAGTACCAGATGCATCTGTCGCATTTGCACATGGACAAATGAGGGAACATCAATTAGAAAAAATTATGTATAAATTTATTAATGGAGAATTAGATGTATTAGTATCTACTACCATTATTGAAACTGGATTAGATATTTCTAATGTCAATACCATTATCATTCATGATGCAGACCAGTTAGGTCTATCACAGCTCTATCAGCTTCGGGGACGTGTGGGGCGTTCTAATAGAACTGCTTATGCATTTTTGATGTATAAAAGAGATAAATTATTAAAAGAAGTAGCAGAAAAGAGATTGGCAGCAATACGAGAATTTACAGAATTAGGATCTGGATTTAAGATCGCGATGAGAGATTTAGAGATAAGGGGAGCAGGAAATATTTTAGGAGCAGAACAGCATGGACATATGGCGGCTGTAGGGTATGATCTATATTGTAAAATGTTAAATGAAGCAGTAAAAACATTAAAAGGAACAACAGAGAGCAAGGATTTTGAAACTATGATCGATATAGATATCAATGCTTATATTCCTACTTCTTATATAAAAAATGAAATGCAGAAATTAGATATTTATAAGCGGATTGCGGGGATTGAAAATTCAGAGGAGTATGCAGATATGCAAGATGAGCTACTAGATCGATTTGGGGATATTCCAAAATCAGTGGAAAATTTACTCATCATCGCATATTTAAAATCTGTTGCACATGGTTTAGATATTGTGGAAATTAAGGCAAATAAACAAGAAATAAAATTGATCATGTTTGAACAAGCTGATGTGGATAGGCAAAAGATTGCCTTATTATTGGAAAAATTTTCCGGTCGTTTAAAGATTAAATTAGGAAACCCTTCTTATTTTCTCTATACTTATGATAAAAAACAGTCAAAGGATGAGGAAAGCCAAGTTGCACTGGTGCAGAAGATTTTGGAGGAAATGAAGGGAATTATAGTAAAAAAAGAAATGTAAAAAAGGTTAAAGGAGGATTTGTTTTATGAAGGTATTATTAATTAATGGAAGTCCAAAGGAAAAGGGGTGTACTTATCGTGGGCTTGTAGAGGTAGCTGGAGTATTGGAAAAAGAGGGGATTGAAACAGAAATTTTTCACATAGGAGCAAAGCCTATTCAAGGTTGTATTGGTTGTGGAGGCTGTGCGAGGGCAGGACAGGGGAAATGTATATTTGAAGAAGATTCTGTCAATATTGGAATAGAAAAGGCAAAGACAGCAGATGGTTTTGTTTTTGGATCTCCTGTTCACTATGCAGCGGCTTCTGGCGCGATCACTTCGTTTTTGGACAGGGCATTTTATGCAGGGAAGAAAAATTTTGTATATAAACCGGGAGCGGTGATTGTGAGCTGTAGAAGAGGAGGAGCATCAGCGGCATTTGACCAGTTAAATAAATATTTTACTATTTCTAATATGCCAGTTGTAGCTGCTTCGTATTGGAATATGATACATGGAAATACGCCAGAAGAAGTGGAGAAGGATTTAGAAGGGCTTCAGACAATGCGAGTGTTGGGGAGAAATATGGCATGGCTTTTGAAATCAATAGAAGCAGGAAAACAGGCAGGAGTGGGGATTCCAGAAGCGGAAGAGATAGTGAAAACGAATTTTATTAGAGGATAATTGTTTCGTTGCTGTTCAAAATGGGTGGCGATGGGTTCACGCCTTACCGCTGATATCCCCCGTCAGACGCGCTTTCGCTCCGTTCCAGACGTAGCGGTACTAAATTCGCAACTCCTTATGGAGCTGCTCATTAAGTGCCAACGTCTTCCAAGGGTCTGTCTGGGGATATTCAGCGGTAAGGCGTTACTTTTTTGGCGTGGGCAGGAACGTAGAAACTTTAAGTTATAGCTGAATGGTAGTTATTATTTGAATTTATGATTACTTAAAAGATGTAGAAATGAGAGGTCTAATTGATTAAAGCAAGGGGGATTTGCTTGCTTTAAGTTAGTTTACAAGATAGTAATTCATCCAGAAAGTGTGAATCTTATGAAATAATGATGAGCGTAACAGTTCAGACTTGTTATTGTGGAATTCGTTTTTTACAGATTAGAACAGTCAACAGACTAGCGGAGGCAAGGACATATTCCAAAAGAAGCCCCTTGGAAGACGTCGGCACTTAATGAGCGGTGCGGTTACGCGCTGAGAATTTAGTGTCCGTTACGTCTGAAACGGAGCGAGAGCGCGGCTTCGTTGGAATAGGTTCTTGCCGTAGCGTTCCCCTTTGATGCTCAAATAGACGGAACTGTAACTGATGAGCAATTTTTTTGGAAAATAATTCTGGTGTAATGGAAAAGATCGTTGTATAATATAAAAATTAGATTTTTCATTTAGGAGGTAACGAACATGCCAGTAAAATATGTATTTGTAACAGGTGGGGTGGTTTCTGGATTGGGAAAAGGTATTACAGCGGCTTCTTTAGGAAGATTGCTCAAGGCGCGTGGTTATACTGTGACAATGCAGAAGTTTGACCCCTATATTAATATAGATCCGGGGACTATGAATCCGATTCAGCATGGAGAAGTATTTGTTACAGATGATGGGGCAGAAACTGATCTGGATTTGGGACATTATGAGAGATTTATTGATGAAAGTTTGAATAAAAATTCTAATGTGACAGCAGGAAAAATTTATTGGTCTGTATTGTCAAAGGAACGCCGCGGAGATTTTGGCGGAGGAACAGTACAGGTGATTCCGCATATTACGAATGAGATTAAAAGTCGTTTTTATAGAAATTATACAGCGAAGGATATACAAATTGCGATTATTGAAGTGGGAGGAACAGTTGGGGATATCGAAAGCCAACCATTTTTGGAAGCGCTTCGGCAATTTCAAAATGATGTGGGACATGAAAATGCAATATTGATTCATGTGACATTAATTCCATATTTAAAGTCTTCAGGAGAAATGAAAACAAAACCGACACAGGCGAGTGTAAAAGAACTGCAAGGAATGGGAATTAAACCAGATATTATTGTGTGCCGTTCAGAATATCCTATCGATCAAGGGATTAAAGATAAGATTGCGCTATTTTGTAATGTAGAAAGTGATCATGTGTTACAGAATTTGGACGTAGAAGTATTGTATGAAGCCCCTCTTGCGATGGAAAAGGAACATTTAGCGGAAGTTGTTTGTGAATGTTTGCATTTAGAGTGTAAAGAGCCAGATTTGAAAGATTGGATTGCTATGGTAGATGCATGGAAGAATCCAGAAAGGGAGGTTACAATCGCTTTAGTTGGAAAGTATATTCAACTTCATGATGCTTATATTAGTGTAGTAGAGGCATTAAAGCATGGAGGCGTTGCAAACGGAGCTTCTGTGAAAATAAAATGGATAGATTCAGAACAGATAAAAAAAGAAAATATAGAAGAAATGATGGAGGGAGTAAAGGGCATCATTGTTCCCGGAGGATTTGGGGATCGTGGTATTGAAGGAATGATTGCAGCTATTGCATATGCTAGAATAAAAAAGATTCCGCTTTTTGGAATATGTTTAGGAATGCAATTAGCCATTGTAGAATTTGCTCGTGATGTGTTGGGATATCATGATGCACATAGTGTAGAATTGAATCCTGCTACTACACATCCTGTTATTCATTTAATGCCAGATCAAACAGAAGTTGAAGATATTGGAGGAACATTACGTCTGGGAGCTTATTCTTGTGTATTGGATAAAACTTCAAAGGCATATGAATTATATCAACAGGAGATAATACAGGAACGTCACCGCCATCGGTATGAAGTGAATAATGATTTTAGAAAAGCTTTGACAGAACATGGTATGGTACTTTCGGGAATATCGCCTGATGGGAGGATTATAGAGATGATAGAATTAAAAGATCATCCTTGGTTTATTGGAACACAGGCACATCCCGAACTGAAATCCAGACCAAACCGTCCACATCCTTTGTTTGCTGGATTCATAAAGGCAGCATTAGAATAGTCAAATCGGATATTCGCAATCCGCTTCGCTGCTTGCTCATAACCTCATAGCTGCTATCGCAGCTTTTCCGTGGGAGTCTGCACTCCCACGGAAACAAGGAAGTCCCAACCCACCGCTTTCGCCTTGACGGCTTAGAAGCGGGGGACTTCCTTGATGAGGTTAAAAAGTGAGCTGTCAGAACAGCAAAAAATCTGTTTTGACATTACAATTTCACCTTTCTATTCTATTGTTATCATAAAAATTAAAAAAAGTAGAATAGCCAATTAATTAGCGGAGGCAAGGACCTATTCCAAAAGAAGCCCCTTGGAAG
>CAJUHN010000180.1 GCA_910585935.1 uncultured Lachnospiraceae bacterium
CCACTACGTCTGGAACGGAGCGAGAGCGCGGCTTCGTTGGAATAGGCACTCGCCTTAAGCGAACCTTTGGATTCCTGAATCATAAAAAGTTAAGAAGTTTGAAATGAAATACTTGAAAAAAAGACTGTAATTTCATAAAAACATATGGTATAATAATAAAATCTATGAGGAAAAACGGTGATAGAAGTGTGAAGTGGTGAGGAGAGAGAAACATGCTTAATGAAGATAAAGTCAAATTAATGACTAAGATGGCGATTTATGAAAAAAGATTTGGAAAAAAGAATATGAAGATGACGGAGTATTTTCGAGGGGATTATGTGAGCTGGAATGCGGTTAAAACAGTAATAGCGGTGACGATTGCCTATGTGTTAATAGTAGCAGCTTGGGTGTTTTACCACATAGAAGAACTTATAGAAAATGTATATACTATGGATATTGTCGGCTTATTAAAGAAAATAGGGGTAAATTATATTATTATATTAGGCATTTATGTGATAATAGCTTATATCATTTATAATGTGAAATATTCTAAAGCGATGAATAGTTTAAAACATTATCGTACTAATTTGAAGAAAGCAAAACAGATGGATACAGAGGATGTGAAAGGCAGGGGATTTTAAAGATCATGATGGTGATACTAGAAATAAAAGAGAGATTAAAGAAATTTTATGGAAAATTTGATATTTATATTTTAGCAATAGTGAAATTTTTAGGAGCTTTTATCGCGCTATCGTTGATTAATGCGAATATTGGATATATGGAGAGATTGAAAGAATCTGTGCTTGTTTTATTGATTTCTCTGCTTTGTTCTATTTTACCGATAGGAGGAATGGTATTTATCTGTGCAGGTTTTGTACTCGCGCATTTTTATACGATATCTTTAGAATTAGCAGCTATTACATTAGTTTTATTTTTGCTGATGTTTTGCTTATATATCCGCTTTGATACTTCTGACTGTTATATTATTTTGCTCACACCTATTTTATTTTGGCTCAAGATACCATATTTAGTGCCTCTTTTGGTGGGAATGACAGGAGGAATCACTTCGGTTGTGCCAGTGGGAATGGGAGTGATTGGATATTATTTATTAAATTATGCGAAAGAAAATGCGACAATTCTCACTAATTCTACTACAGAAGATATATTAAAAAAGTTCACTTTGATTATAGATGGGTTGATTCAGAATAAGCTGATGATGTTGACTGTAATCGTATTTGCACTTGTCACAATTGTGGTTTATTTAATTAAAAAGTTATCGGTGGACTATTCTTTTATGATAGCGATTGGAGTGGGAGCGATACTGAATATTTCGCTATTATTATTAGGAGATTTTAGTTTAGATATTACAGCGGCTGTGGGGGAAATTATTATAGGGAGTTTGGTTTCAGCAGCAATTATGTTAGCACTTCAGTTTTTTATTTTTTCTGTCGATTATACAAGAACAGAACATGTGCAATTTGAGGATGATGATTATATTTATTATGTGAAGGCTGTTCCGAAGATGAGCGTGACAACTCAAGAGATTAATGTGAAGAAAATCAATGCACAAAAGGCAAAGAAGACTACACAACGCAGATAAAGGGAAGAAGGAAAATGGGGAAGGATGTGAAAGGAATGGAGGCAATATGGGGAACGATATCAGAATATGTAAGTAAGATATCTAGACTTCCCAGCATCAGATTAACAGATATTGTGGAGATTATTATTATAACTATTTTAATTTACCACATTATGGTTTGGATTAAGAGAACAAAAGCGTGGATTTTAGTAAAAGGTCTTGTTGTATTATTAAGTTTTACTCTTGTCGCAGTTTTGTTCGAGATGAATACCATTATCTGGCTGGCGGAAAAGACATTGGGGCTTGGTGCTACTGCGATTATTATTGTATTTCAGCCAGAACTCAGAAAAGCGTTAGAGCAGATTGGAAGAAAAAACATCATTACTGGTATCATTCCCTTTGATGAAAGTAAAAATACAAAAGAACGATTTAGTGATAAGACGGTTGCAGAACTCACAAAAGCGGCTTTTGCTTTGGGGAAGACAAAAACAGGTGCACTGATTGTGATGGAACAGCAAGATATTTTAACAGATTATGAAAATACAGGAATTCCATTAGATGCAGTGATAAGTAGTCAGTTATTAATTAATATTTTTGAACATAATACACCTTTACATGATGGCGCGATTATTATTCGAGGGGATAGGATTGTTTCTGCTACTTGTTATTTACCGCTTTCTGATAATATGGAAATAAGCAAGGATTTAGGTACAAGGCATAGAGCTGGATTAGGTGTTAGCGAGGTGACAGATTCGATGACAATTATCGTTTCTGAGGAAACTGGAAATGTTTCGATTGCTATGGGCGGAAGGCTGCTTCGAGATATCGATGCAGAAAATTTGAGAGAGAAATTGATTACGCTGCAAAATAAGACGATTGAGGAAAAGAAGGTTAAGTTATGGAAGGGAAGGCGAAAGGATGAAAAATAAATTGACATATAATTGGCATTTAAAGTTGTTGTCTATCCTTATGGCTTTTGTCTTATGGCTTGTGGTCGTCAATATGAATAACCCTGATGTCACGAAAAAATTTTATAATATTCCAATTGAAATTTTAAATGAAGATAAAATTACCAGTCTAGGAGAAGGGCAAGTATACCAAGTAGATTATCCTACCAATAAGAAGGCAATTGCTACATTTAAAGGAGCAAGGTCTATCATCGATAATATGAGTGTGGGGAATATTAAGGCTACAGTGGATTTCAGCGATGTTTCTTCTGTCGGAGCGGTCAAAATAAATTTTACTGTGCCAGATGGGGTAACATTAGTGGATGCGACAACAGAAAATATGAGAATTAGCGTAGAACCACTGGAATTAAAAACATTTTCTGTACAGTTTCAGGCATCTGGAACACCTGCAGATGGTTTTGTATTAGGGAAAGTGAATGTTTCTCCTAATGTGGTGAAGATAAAAGCGCCAAAGTCTATTTTGGAAAATATGAAACAGGTGATAGTAGAAGCAGATGTAGATGGATTATCCACAAATCTCACAAATGTTTCTTCCAGAATTAAAATTTTAGATGGAAATGGATCGCTCATTTCTTATGGAGAAAATACAAATGTTACTGTCAGCGCTTCTAATATTTTGATCAATGCGCCAATGTTAATGACAAAAGAAGTGCCGATTTCGATGAAGGTGACAGGAAGTCCTGTAGAAAATTATCGCTATACGGGAATGAATTATACTCCTAATGTAGTGACAATTAAAGGCACAAAGGCATTGATAGAACAGATAACTTCTATTGATATTCCAGCAGATGCAGGGATTTTGAGTTTAGATGGGATGACAGAGAGTAAGGAAGTTGTGGTAGACATTACTCCTTATTTGCCAGAAGGAATTTCTTTATTAGATGAAAATCAAAGATATATTACAGTGAATTTATATATAGAACCATTATATACAAAAACGATTGAAATTCCAGGGTCTTCTTTAACAGTAGAAAATAGACCAGCGAATATGGTGATATCATATGATACAACAAGAAGTATCAATATAGATATGTATGGATTAAAAGGGGATTTAGAACAGATCAGTCTGGAAAATTTGCAGCCATCTATAGATTTGAAAGGATTAGGAGCAGGAGTACACAGTTGTTTGATTAAGGTAAATCTCTCTAATGGGATAAGATTAATGAATAAGCCAGTGATAAATGTCACTATAACAGAGAGAGAGCCAGAAACAACAACTCCTGCAGAAACGGAATCGCAGAGTTCTCCAGAAACCGCTTCAACAGAAGAAAGTACTGCTAATATGGGAATGGAAACTAACAGTGAATCTGTTACAGTTGCGGCAGAACCAATAGATCCAAGTATAGATAATCCAATACAATAGAGTATGATTTTAAAAATTTAGATATAGAAGAACTTGGATGAAATTGTTATATATTATTATTTGAAGGGATAGAAGTTACTTTTTTGACAAGGGGGTGGATGGAATAGCCACTACATACGCTTTTTATTGCAATGCAAAAAAACATTTGGTATAATTTAAAAAAAGCGTTGGGAGGAATAAAATATTCTTGGAGGTGTATAATGGTAAAAGAAAAAGTAATAATTAAAAATCCTACCGGTCTGCATTTAAGACCTGCTGGCATATTATGTAAAGAAGCGATAAAATTTAAGTCTATAATTCACTTTCAGGCTAAAGATAATACTGCAAATGCAAAAAGTGTATTAAGTGTGTTAGGAGCTTGTGTTAAGTGTGGAGACCAAATTGAATTTATCTGTGAGGGAGAAGATGAAGAAGAAGCATTAAAAGCGCTAGTGAATTGTGTCAATGCAGGATTGGGAGAATAAAATAAGAGGTAGAGAGATAGAAAAGGATACTCAAAAGATGTAGTAGTCTTAGGGGTATCTTTTCTTGATGTATATCGAAAAGATACTTTTAATTTTTTGATATATAATCTTTCTTTAAAAGAAGAATAAATTTAAAAGGCAGTATAAGAATGGAGGAATAATAGATATGGGTAAATACTTTGGAACAGATGGATTTCGCGGAGAAGCAAATGTGAATTTGACAGTAGAACACGCTTATAAGGTGGGGCGTTTTTTAGGGTGGTTTTATGGAAAAGAACATAGAGCGAAAATTGTGATCGGAAAAGATACTAGAAGAAGTAGTTATATGTTTGAATATTCTCTGGTAGCAGGACTCACTGCCTCTGGAGCAGATGTATATCTATTACATGTGACAACAACTCCTAGTGTTTCTTATGTGGTGAGAAGTGAGGAATTTGACTGCGGAATCATGATTTCAGCCAGCCATAACCCATTTTATGATAATGGAATTAAAGTGATTAATGGAGAAGGACAGAAATTAGAGGCAGAAATAGAGACACAGATAGAGGATTATATTGATGGAAAGATAGAAGAGATTCCATTTGCGAAAAGGGAGAATATAGGAAAGACTACAGATTATGCGGCTGGAAGAAATCGCTATATTGGTTATTTAATTTCTATCGCCACTCGAGCTTTTAAAGATAAAAAAGTGGGATTGGATTGTGCAAATGGAAGTGCTTCTGCTATCGCAAAAAATGTGTTTGATGCATTAGGAGCGAAAACATTTGTTATTCATCAAGAGCCAGATGGAATGAATATCAATAAAGATTGTGGTTCTACCCATATAGAACAGCTTCAGAAATTTGTACTTGAGAATGGATTAGATGTCGGATTCGCCTATGATGGAGATGCGGACAGATGTATGGCTGTAGATGAACATGGAAATATTGTAGATGGAGATTTAATTTTATATGTATGTGGAAAGTATTTAAAAAGTCAGGGACAATTGCCGGGAAATACTGTGGTGACTACAGTTATGTCTAATATGGGACTCTATGAAGCATTTGATAAAGAAGGCATTTGTTATGAAAAGACAGCAGTAGGGGATAAATATGTTTCAGAAAATATGAGAACCAATGGTTATGGTTTAGGTGGAGAGGAATCTGGTCATATTATATTTAGTAAACATGCTGTGACAGGAGATGGAATTTTAACTTCTCTAAAAGTGATGGAAGCGATATTAGAACAGAAAGAAACACTTGGAAATTTAATAAAACCAGTTCATATTTTCCCGAAATTATTAGTAAATGTGAGAGTGAAAAATAAAGAAGAAGTGCTTCAAAATGAGGATATTAAAAATGCTGTGAAAAAAGCAGAAGAAGAGATGGGAAAAGAAGGAAGAATGTTATTCCGTGCCAGTGGAACAGAGCCTTTAATCCGTGTTATGGTAGAAGCTAAGACAGAAGAAATGTGTAAAAAGTATGTGGATTTAGTGGTAAATATGATAAAAGAAAAAGGATTTGAAGAAAATTAGAAACGATAGATTCCGTATAGAATCCAGATAGAAAATGAATGAGGAAGAACTTTTATGATAGATGTTATTGTGCCTGTATATAAGCCAGATAAACGGTTTTATGATCTTATTTCTATGTTAAAAAGGCAAAAAATACAGGCAAAACATTATATTTTTATTAATACAGAGAGAAGATTTTGGAAAGAAGAATTTCTGCAAGGAATAGAAAATGCAGAAGTATATCATATCACAAAAGAAGAATTTGATCATGGAAAAACAAGGCGTATGGGAGCGGAACTTTCAACATCTCCTATTATGATTTTTATGACTCAAGACGCAGTACCAGCAGATGAGATGGTATTTACACATCTAGTAGATTCATTTTCTGATCCGCAGGTAGCAGTTTCTTATGCCAGACAGCTCCCTAATAGAGATTGTAAAATGATAGAGCGTTTTACGAGAGGGTTTAATTATCCTAAAGAGAGCAGAATAAAGACAAAGAAGGATTTAGAAGAGATGGGAATTAAAACTTATTTTTGTTCTAATGTCTGTGCTGCTTATCGAAAAGAAGATTATATAAAACTTGGTGGATTTGTAGAAAAGACTATTTTTAATGAAGATATGTTATTTGCCGCGAAAGCGATTGAAGCAGGGAAAGCAGTTGCTTATGTAGCAGAAGCAAAGGTATATCATTCGCATAATGAAAAAGTACTTCCACTTTTTCAGCGAAATTTTGATTTGGCTGTATCACAACAGCAATATAAAGCGGTATTTGAAGGGATAAGTTCTGAAGCAGAGGGGATAAAGCTAGTGAAAAAAACGGTTACTCATCTTTTAAGAGAAAAAAAATGGTATTTAATTCCTAAGTTAGTGATAAATAGTGGTGCAAAATATTTGGGGTATCAGATGGGCAAGCATTATGAAAGATTGCCGCAAAAAGTCGTTCTTTGTTGTACATCAAATAGAGAATACTGGAGGAATTATGGAAAGAACACAAGAAGAATATAAAAAATATGTGAGTATTTTAAAGGAAGAATTATTACCTGCGATGGGCTGTACAGAACCTATTGCAATCGCTTATGCGGCTGCCAAAGCAAGAGAATTACTAGGACAAATTCCAGAGAAAATAGAAGTTTTTGTGAGTGGAAATATTATTAAAAATGTGAAAAGCGTAGTTGTGCCAAATACAGGTGGATTGAGAGGAATAGAAGCAGCAGCGGCTGCTGGTGCAGTAGCAGGAGATGCAAAGAGAGAATTAGAAGTGATTTCTAGTGTGACAGAAGAAGAGAAAAAAAAGATAAAAGAATATTTGGAAAGCAATCCTATTATAGTAGAGCTAGCAGATAGTTCTTATATTTTTGATATACAGATTATAGCATATGAGGGAAAACATAGTTCTTATGTGCGCATTTTGGATTATCATACCAATATCGTGCTTTTAAAAAAAGATGAGGATATTTTGTTGAAAAGAGATATGAAAGGTGCGATAAAACAGAGCTTGACAGATAGAGCATTTATGAGTGTAAATGGAATTGTAGAGTTTGCAGATTCTGTCATAATAGAAGATGTGAAAGAAACATTAGACCGCCAGATCGCCTTTAACTGTGCGATAGCAGAAGAAGGGATAAAAGGGGACTACGGAGCGAATATTGGGAAAGTTTTATTAAAAGAATATGGAAAAGATATTAAAACACGGGCGAAGGCGAAAGCGGCAGCAGGATCAGATGCGAGAATGAATGGATGTAGTTTACCAGTGGTGATTAATTCTGGGAGCGGGAATCAGGGAATTACAGTATCTGTTCCAGTGATTGAATATGCAAAGGAATTAGGTGTTTCACAGGACAAGTTATATCGTGCTTTGGTAGTTTCTAATTTAATCGCAATTCATCAAAAAACGGGGATAGGAAGGCTGTCAGCTTATTGTGGAGCAGTGAGCGCTGGATGTGGGAGCGGAGCAGGAATCGCTTATTTATATGGGGGAGGATTAGTGGAAATTTCGCATACCATTGTAAATTCTTTAGCCGTTGTGTCTGGAATCATTTGTGATGGAGCAAAGGCCTCTTGCGCAGCGAAAATTGCCTCTGCTGTAGATGCAGGGATATTAGGGTATTATATGTTTATAAATGGGCAAGAATTTAAAGGGGGAGATGGAATTGTGACAAAAGGGGTGGAGAATACTATACATAATGTGGGAGTGTTAGCAAAAGATGGAATGAGGGAAACAGATAAAGAGATACTTAAAATTATGATGGAGGAGTGTTAGAGGGAGGGGTATAAAATTTTATAGGTGATTGCGAAAATATGGAGAATTGAAAGGGGGACGCTCCAGCAAGGAAGTATTCCAACGAAGCCGCGCTTTCGCTCCGTTCCAGACGTAGCGGTA
>CAJUHN010000181.1 GCA_910585935.1 uncultured Lachnospiraceae bacterium
CTCATTAAGTGCCGACGTCTTCCAAGGGGCTTCTTTTGGAATTATTTCTTTCCTGAGCTAGTCTGTGATATAGGCAAATTTACAAAGCACTTTATAATTATTTCTATAAATTATCATAAACATATAGTAACATATAAGAATAAAAAGAATTAATTTCTCTCTCTTTCTATAGACAGAATAATTCTTTTCCAACTTTCCTAGAATAGCCAATAAACTAGCTTAAGGGAAGGAACTATTCCAAAAGAAGCCCCTTGGAAGACGTTGGTACTTAATGAGTAGTCCTGCAAAGGGCTACGAATTTAGTACCACTACGTCTGGAACGGAGCGAGAGCGCGGCTTCGTTGGAATAGTTCCTTCCCTTAAGCGGAAACCTCGCTATAAAATACTAAAAACCCCCATTAGTATTTAAAAAGCAATTCCTCCCATTTTTAACACCTGATAGCACTCGATTGGCTCTGGCATATCCATTTTATGCATCATATTCTCTATCACCACAGCAGGCACTTTTCTTTCCCTTATTTCATTTCTCTTCAACAACTCTTCATAAGGAGCTTCTAAATATATCAGAATCACCCTCGCTCCATATTTCTCACATAACCCTTCTATTCTTGTTCTGATATCAAATGTAATATTCGTAGCATTCCAAACAAATGCCTGTTTTTTTCTTAAATATCCCTTTGCAATCTCTTTTGCTCTGGCTACTACTGGTGTAGAAGATTCTGTAGGCAAAATTTTCATCTCTTCTCTCAATACATCTAAAGAAACCATAGGAATTTCAGAGAGGTTCTGTTTTATATAAGTATCTTTTCCAGACAGCGGCAATCCCATCATAAGATAAACAGGAAATTCTGTTTCATCAAAAAGTTTCTGCTCTTTCCAAATATTTGCTCCTTTAAAGTAACGCCATCTTGTGAACAAATTCGCAAAATTCACCCTTTCTTCAAAACACTCTATTTCTTTGGCATATTCTTTAAAATACTCCATAGTTTGTTTTACCTGCATTTGATTTTCACAGATTCTTCCCTCACCATCTGCCTTTCCTAGCAGATATAAAAGCGAAAATTTCACACATTCTCTTGCGCGCAATAATTCCCTGTCTATCTCTTTTTTTTCTAAAAATAACAGCGGCAACCCATGAAACCGAATTAAAAATGCTGCTTCCTCCCGTTCGGAAAAAGAAATATCAAATTTCTCACTATAATTTAGATACCAACTTTCCCGAAACATTTTTGCTCCTATAATCGCATGTCTAGGAGAAATAATCTTTCCGTCTTCTAATTTTGTACATCTTTTTTTTCCAATATCATGAAACAAAGCTGCCAAATATAAAATACCCTTTTCTTCTCTTTTCAATTCCTGCCATTCTGGAAAAGATAACAGCGCTTCACAGACTCTTCTCGTGTGTTCCCAAACATTCCCTTCCCCATGGAAGACAGGATTTTGTAATATAGCTCTTAATCCTGATATTTCTGGAAATTCTCGTTCTATTCTCAAAAAAGAGTATTGTTCTCTTTCCAAAAACTCTATGATATTCTGTTTCATCTTTCACCTCGTTTTCACTCGCCTATCTTTTATTCATGATAAAAAATATCGATTCCTTTTTTTAATTGATTTGGAACAATCGGACGATTCATCCAATGTGTTTCAGAATCTAAAATAGTGTTTATAAAAGAGGCTCTCACAAACTTTAATCGATCTATCACTTCTTCTTCATTCTCCACCTTAATATAAATTCCTTCCATCAAATCTGTTGTGTCTGTTTGTTTTTCGGTCAATTCATAAGGAATGTCTAATTTTTCACACTCTCTCTTTAATACACTTAGAAAATCAGCAGATTTAAAATGTGATTTTCCTAAAAAATTTTTGAGTTCTTCAGAATTTTGCAGTATTCCCTCATAAAGCACTAACACTGATTCCACAAATCCTGCCCCTTTTAAAAGTTCTCTTCTTTTTTTTGTGCTTAAAAATATCTGTTTTTCTTTATCAAAAATATCAAATTCCATAAAATAATGGGTTAATTCATCATAAAAGACAGTATGCTTTGCATAGAGCCATTCTCCATACATAATATATCTCTTCCCTAAAATCTCATATAAATCTGTCTGAAAACAATTCGCCCATGTTTTAAACAATGCAAATTGCCGCTCTCCATAACCTCCATTTAAAAAATGTCCTCTGCTCTGTAATAATAAATTTCCATTTTCATCAAAGCTAATGCCTGTGTTCGCTCCATCCACTTTTTCCTCTAAAACCACGAACTTTCCCTTTATCTCATCAAATCGCACATTTTTTAAATCTTCATCTCCTATCTGAATTTTTGACCCTTCTATATGTCTTGTCCTAGGATATTTATAAATTTGCTCCATCATTTTCCCCCATTTCTTCTCTATTTATCCTATTATAATCCTTTTTTTCACAGAAAAGCAACTATTGTACAAAATAAAAAAGGCAACAAAAACATTTTGTCCTGTTATTTTAATTCTCTTTTACTTCAACACTCCATGATAAAGGTTAACATTGCTCAAGGGTGATAAAATATAATCCCACAAAAAACAAGTTTTTATCATAATTTAAAACGCAAAAATACCATCTAGCTTTTTTACTAGATGGTATTAATGCCATTCTTCTCCGCTTAATTCTTGATAGTCAAGTATCGCACAACTATATTTTATATACTCATGAAATACTTCTTCCATTTGTTTTGGAGCATCTTCTTTTAATTCTATAAATCCATAACCTATTCTCAAATAAGGGCTTATTTGCTGTTGTAAGTATCCTTGTTGAATAACATCTACATATTTGTTATCAATATCTTCTATATTTTTTGCTTTCTTTCTTTTACTAAAATCAAATCTCATTTTGTCATCTTCTTCATTAAAAAATTTATAGTTTTATTATTTTTTTATAATGAAATTCTGTTAGTGCCTCTATAATTCATTTATCTATATTTATTATATCCTATTTTATCTATCTAAACGATAATGCGTTTATTTTGTGGCACATATTTAATGTGAACCGAAACGGAGTGGAAACTCAAACAGACATGTTTGTAAAGATGCAGCGCAGCTCTACAAAAACAGTTTGGCATAATATATTGATTCTATCACTATTTAGCCATGATATATAGTTCATTCTGCATCCCAGACTTAATACTGTCCAAATACAATGCTCTGTAAAATGTCTAGTACTGGACAAAAACCTGCGAAGCCTATTTCAATGCCGTCCCCGCTTCGACTCATGACATTCTTTTTCATTCTTTGTCATCTCAACCATCACTTAATGATGCGATTTCGCTATAAGTTTTCCATATTCCTTTTCCCAGAAACTGCCCACTGCGGTCTTTTTCATAGCGGTGGACTTCCAGTTCCGGAAGTTCAGACAGGCTACCGTCCAGATATTGTCCCAGACGATGTACGGCTGTTTCCAGCCGCGCGGTCAACCCACCGTAGCGGAGATCCAACCGAGACCAGCCAAACGGCGAACAGGTTTTCATCCACTGCTGCCTATGGACAATTCGCAACTCTTTCACCCGGTCAAGCAATACTTTTAACTGTTCCTCATCCTTTTGAAGAGCCGCCCTGTCTTTATCTTTATAATGCAAGTGAAGTCGCTCCCCCAATGCTGCTTTCAGATGCAATACCTTTGCAAGAAAGAGCGGAACTTGTAAAAACCAACCATCCTCTCCTGCTTTTTCCACGTCTGCTTCCAACCGCTCTGCCGTTTTCCTATAATGCTCATCCAATCCAAGCCCACGCAGATCCCCATCATACAGTCCCTCCAGCGGATCTTGCCATAGAAGGTATTTGGATGGATTAGGTGGCCAGCGATTCTCCTGATTGCTACAGGGAACATCATCCAAAAAAGAAACATCCGTAAACCAGCTAGCGGAAAGACCAGTGCATATGGCGAAGCGACCAGTCAAAATCTCCTGACTGACTGGTTCTTCATGATAGGCGCTCTCTGCATAATACTGCATTCCCAAAAGCCCCAGCCAATCACAGCACTCTCCGCCATCATCATTCCACATACAGCCATAAGCCATGGGAATATGATATTTTTTTACCGCCATCAGTGCAGGCTCTGCAGTCCGCAGCGTGTATGGATAATTTACACAAAAAGACGAAACCGAAAGCAAAGGACCTGCATAGATTGTATTGCCAGTGTCTTTATGCCTTTTCATCATTCCATCTAGCAAAGCTGGATCTTTGGAATAATAATCCCAATAAATCAGACTGGAATCCTTTGGAATTTGAGCACATATCTGGGGATTTAGATCCCCTTCGGGATCTAGATAAATATGCCTGGGTGAACTGTAAGAAAACAGCATATCACTGTACAGGGCTATTTCCAGTCCGTTCTCTTGTGCCAGAGCATGTACTCGCTGCAAATGTTCCAGAAAAATATCCAGCGGCTGGCGGAATCCATTTCGCTGGCGGTACTGACCTTCCCCTAATCCATGAGTTTCATCCATACCCACAATAATGATCCGACTCCTTAAGCACTGTCCTATCGTCCGCAGCATTTTCTCAATTAGCTCATAGGTTTTCTCTTCTCCGGCAAGCAGGCAGGAAGCGCTGTCCCGCAGAAAAGCATATTCCGGAAACCGAAGAACCTTCTCCATATGACCTAGAACCTGTATAGAAGCGACTATGCTGATGCCATATGAATGTGCGTAATCATCCATTTGCCGCAACTGCTCCCTAGTATAGCCTCCCCGCATATAACCAAAACGAGGCTCTCCCTCCAGTTCATACACATCCTCCATATACAGAATCAAGCAATTTAAACCCATCAGTGCCATACGATCCAAAATGGATCTTAAAAATGCAGGATCAGGCACACTGTTGCGAGAGGCATCAATCATGACGCCGATCTGGGGGATATACATTTTTTCACTATAATTAAAATCTGTCCTTCCCGCGTTTTCCCGCAAAATCCCCAGCGCCCGGAACAAATGAATTTTTTCCCGGAAACCGATCTGACATTTATCAGCCTGTATTGTAATCCGCACCGCTTCTTCTCCACAAACTGGCAGACTGAAAAAATCTATACAGATTTCATCTGTCCACCCACCTTTAAAATAAAAGGAAGGAAGCCTATGTATAGCGCATAAAATACTTTTATCCTCTATTCCCCTGATTTCTCTGAACATCCTATCTCCTCCTCTCATACACGCTTAAAAACCTCTTGTGCTTTGAAGTGATAGATCGAAAATAATCTGTTCACCACACCCAGCCACCTACAATAATTATACACTGTTTTCACCTTTTAGCAAGTTTTTCCCAAATCTCACTCAATAAAAAGCTCGAAACAATTATTAATTTACCTTAACTTTTTTTGCACATATTGTAGAATGTCTATCAGCATGGAAATGCCCCCTTTTTTCTGCCTTAACGCTTTCCACTTCGCCCAGTACGTCCTGTCAATCTTTTCTGTTAAGGTCTTCACGATATACTTCTTTAAGTGTGTTAGAACGGGTAAATCATTCCTGCCTCGGCTCACAGAATAAAAATTGCCTCTCAAATTTAATCTGTGAGATAGGTTTGTAGGATTTGTTTATGACCTCGTACACTTTTAATTTCCTGCTTTTTAGAAGCAAGGGAGGAATATTCAAAACTTGTTCTCACTTCCACCGAAGAACTGACTGCCAAAAAGGACACGATTTCTTTTCAGACGTTTATTGAAAAAATCTACCTGCCATGGTACAAAATGCAGATAAAGGAAAACATCCACTTCACACAGCATTGCAGATTACACAAGCAATCAGAACATCACAATCTATTGCAGATAGGTTGGATAGAAAAATGCAATCGTAATGCAGTAAAAAAAGAAAAAGCCGCAAACCCTAGTGTTTACAGGCTTTGCAGCTTAGCTCCGACTATTCAGACTCAATATTCTCTTCTTTTTTAGAATTTTCTTCTATGATATCACTTTCTTTCACTTCTATTTTTTGCATTTCTTCAAGAGGAGCATCTTCTTTTTCCACAAATTCTTCTGGTAATTTTTTCACTTCATGGAATATCTTCATAAATTCTTTTCCTGTGATAGTTTCTTTTTCATATAAAAATGCTGCAATTTTATCTAATATATCGCGATTTTCAATCAATAAAAGTTTCGCCTTTTCAAAACACACTTTTAATAATTTCATCACTTCTTTATCCACTTCACCTGCTGTAGCATCTCCACAATTCATCACTGTTCTTCCATCTAAATATGGATTTTCTACACTCTCTAAACTCATCAATCCGAATTTATCTGACATACCATATTGTGTTATCATAGCTCTAGCTATCTGTGTCGCCTTTTCAATATCATTAGAAGCTCCTGTTGTAATAGAAGAAAATACAATTTCTTCTGCTGCACGTCCTGCTAATAAAGTAACCAGCCTAGCTTCTAATTCGTCCTTAGACATCAAATATTTCTCTTCTTCTGGCACTTGCATCACATATCCTAATGATCCCATCGTTCTAGGAACAATGGTGATTTTTTGTACTGGCTCTGCATCCTTTTGCAAAGCTGTCACAAGCGCATGTCCCACTTCATGATAAGCAACTGTCTTCTTTTCCTGTGAACTTAAAATTCTGTCCTTCTTCTCTTTTCCTGCGATTACCACTTCTACTGATTCAAACAAATCTGCTTGAGACACCACATTTCTGCCTTGTTTTACCGCTAAAATAGCCGCTTCATTGATCATATTCGCCAAATCAGACCCCACCGCCCCTGAAGTTGCCAGCGCGATTTCCTCTAGATTCACAGTATCGTCCATCAAAACATTCTTTGCATGTACCTTCAATGTTTCTAATCTGCCTTTTAAATCTGGCTTATCCACAATAATTCTTCTATCAAAACGCCCCGGTCTTAACAGCGCCTTATCTAATACCTCTGGTCTATTTGTAGCAGCTAAAATAAGTAATCCCTTTGAAGTATCAAATCCATCCATTTCCGATAATAACTGATTTAAAGTCTGTTCTCTTTCATCATTTCCGCCATATCGACTATCTCTTGTCTTTCCAATCGCATCAATTTCATCGATAAATATAATACATGGTGCTGCCTGCTGTGCCTGTTTAAACAGGTCACGCACTCTAGATGCACCTACACCGACAAACATTTCTACAAAATCAGATCCTGCCAATGAAAAAAATGGAACTTTTGCCTCACCTGCCACTGCTTTCGCTAATAATGTCTTACCTGTTCCCGGAGGTCCTACCAATAAAGCACCCTTTGGCAATTTCGCTCCGATTTTTGCATATTTTCCCGGATTATGCAGGAAATCTACAATTTCTGTCAACGACTCCTTCGCTTCATCTTGTCCTGCTACATCTCGAAATGTAACACCTGTTTCTTTTTGTACATAGACTTTGGCATTGCTTTTTCCTACTCCCATCATGCCTCCGCCTCCTTTTGTCATCTTTCGCACAAAGAAGCCCAACACTAAATACATCAATAAAACAGGTAATACCCAAACAACAATAAAATCTATAATTCCTGAACTAGAATCTGGCACAACCGCCTTATATTCTACCCCTGCTTCCTGACAGCGATTGCTGATAGTAGTTCTGTCTTCTGCAATTCCTGTATAAAAAGTAATATTTGTAAAAGCGTTCACTTGCTCTTTTGGTTCTATTATAATCCTATCAGATTGAATGGATACTGATGATACTTTCCCCTTTTCTAACATCTCTATAAAATCGTCATAAGAAATCTCTCGGTTAGTCGCACCTTGAATCCAAGTATTCATAAAACTAATAAGCATAAGCATAAGTAAACCAGAGATAACCAAAATAATAATTGTTTGCATATTCTTTGGCATCTTACCATTATTTTTATTTCTATTATCGTTTTCGTTTTCCATTTGTTCCTCCTCGCCATATAACATATGTACTGGAAAGTCCAGTCTATTACATTATAGGATTAGTCGAACCAGAAATCAATATACATATTGTGAAATTTTTTATTTATTTCCTAAATTTTTAGTGAACTTTCCTTTTTTTACTGAAATCCTAAAACACTATCCTAAAAAATATACTCATCCTAATTTAAAATTGTCAAAATATTACTGTTCTATCTGCCTAAAAGTCAAAGGGGAACGCTACGGCAAGGACATATTCCAACGAAGCCGCGCTCTCGCTCCGTTCCAGACGTAGCGGTACTAAATTCGCAAACCCTTGTGGGTTCGCTCATTAAGTGCCGACGTCTTCCAAGGGGCTTCTTTTGG
>CAJUHN010000182.1 GCA_910585935.1 uncultured Lachnospiraceae bacterium
CTTGTTCTTTCAATGAAAACGTCCTGTTCTTTTTTTTAAAGACCTTGTTCTTTTCGGAAAAGAACAGGATCTTTTAAGGGTTAGTAACGTGTATGCCGGAAGGTTGGTAACGTGCCACCCCACACGTTACTAATGTGTGGGGTGTAAGATTAGTAATGTTGCAGGTGGAAGATTGCATATCTTGCTAGTGATACAATCATAAACGTATGAAGTTCCAGTATATAAGAGATAAAGTTAGTGCTTATTTCACTAAGGGGAATGAGCGTAGTGTTGCGGTGAAGAAAAATATCGCCGTTTCATTAGTGTTGAAATGTATAAGTATTTTAGTTTCCTTGCAGGTCGTTCCATTGACCATCGGTTATGTTAATCCTACGAAGTATGGCATTTGGCTGACGTTGAGTTCCATTATTGCCTGGCTGTCTTATTTTGATTTGGGGTTTGCCCACGGATTTCGTAATCGTTTTGCTGAGGCAAAAGCAAAAGGGGATATGAAGTTGGCAAAAGAATATGTCAGTACTACATATGCAGTGCTCTTCTTGCTCTTTTCCGTAATTTTATTGATAACCTTGGTGGTGAATAATTATTTGGATTGGAGTCGTATTTTAAATATTGATCCTGTTTATAAGGATGAGCTGAGTCTGGTTTTCGGTTTGTTGGCATGCTTCTTTTGCCTGAACATTGTGGCAAGTGTCTTTACTACCATGCTGACGGCAGATCAAAAGCCTGCTTTAGCTTCGCTTATAAGTACAAGTGGTCAGGTACTGGCTTTTGCTTGTGTCTATGTATTGACTAAAACCACAAAGGGAAGTCTGAGTGCTTTGGCTGTTTCTTTTTCAGCTATACCGTGCCTGTTTCTTTTAATTGTTTCTATTATTGTGTATCAAACTAAAAAATACAAGATTGTAGCCCCTTCGTTGCGTGACGTTCGCTTTTCGTTGGTGCGGAGTGTTGTTGGTCTGGGTGGACAGTTTTTTGTTGTTATGTTTTCTATGCTTTTTATTTTTCAACTTACTAATATCATTTTGTCAAGAGTGCAAGGCCCAGAAGCAGTTACGCAATATAATATTGCTTATAAGTATTTTAATGTACTTAACATGGCTGCAAATATTATTTTGACTCCGTTTTGGTCAGCATTTACTGATGCTTATATTAAGAGAGATTATAATTGGATGCGTGGTACGCTAGAAAAACTGGAGAAATTATGGTTGTTATGTATTCCTATTTTAGTTTTAATGGTACTGAGTTCTGATCTCTTATATAAATTTTGGATTGGTGATTCTGTAGCTGTATCTTTTTCATTATCATTTTGTATGGCAATATATGTATTATGTCAGACGGGAGGAAATATGTATATGTTTCTTATTAATGGAACGAGCAAAATACGTTTGCAACTAATCATTTATTTGTCATTTGCTTTGGTTTCTATTCCGTTGATGAAGTATTGTTGTAAGTATTATGGTATAGAAGGTATACTGATAGTTCCTACTACGGTATTTATTTTGCAGGCCTTTATTGGAAGAGTGCAGATATTGAAGATGATAAATGGTACGGCTAAAGGAATTTGGCTGAAGTGAAATGAAAAACAATATGAATTATCCCCTAATTTCTGTCATAACTGTTTCTTATAATGCAGTTTTAACAATTGAACAAACCATTCTTTCCGTCATTAACCAAACTTATCTGAATATTGAGTATATCATCATTGACGGTGGAAGTACGGATGGAACGGTTAATGTAATAAAAAAGTATGCGGATAAAATCGCTTATTGGGTGAGTGAGTCGGATAAGGGAATTTATGATGCGATGAATAAAGGAATTGCTTATTCGCATGGAGAATATTGTAATTTTATCAATGCAGGTGATAAATTTTGTTCCTCATCTATATTGAAACAGGTCATGGACTTTAATCATGTGGCAGATATAATAGTTGGTCAGGATTTACATGTTAATGAACATAATAAAATAGTATCACGCAGTGTATTACCTCGAAGATATAATCTTCTGCATTTTTATATAACTACCATACCTCATCAAAGTTGCTTTATAAGGGCCTCTTTATTAAAAAAGTATTATTATGATACATCTTTAAAAATAGTATCAGACTGGAAATTCTATTTACAATCAATCGTTTTAGGTGGGCATAGTGTGGCTGCGTATAACAATGTTATTGTGATATGTAATCCCAGAGGAGCCAGCAGTGATAACAACCGGATAAAAGAAGAACGCGAAAAAGTGCTTAAAGATCTACTCCCAGCTTATATTGTCAATGATTATCAGTGTTTATCCTGTTTGGGAGAAGAATTTATTGAAAACGCTCTTTTTTTATTTAATAATCATTGGATAAGATTTTTAGTAAAAAAGGGGCTTGCAATAATGGTTAAAATAGTAAGAATATTTAAATAGTTTATTTATGAAAATAGTAGTGTTCAAAGGAGGACTGGGTAATCAACTCTTTCAGTATGCATTTTATAAATACCTTTCAAGAAAGGATGAAACCTTTTATTTCTACAATGATGCTTGGTATAATGTGAGCCATAATGGATTTGAATTAGATAAATATTTTAAAACTGATGATTTGAAAAAATGTAGTAGGTTTTGGATAATTCTGTTTAAAACCATTTTATCAAAATTATACCATTGGAAAATATATGTAGTAGGTTCTGTAGAGTATCAATATCCTAATCATTTGTTTCAAGCTGGATATTTTTTAGACAAAAAGTATTATGACGAAAATACTATTGATTTTAAACATCTTCTTTTGTCGGAAAAGAACCAATCATTGCTGAAGGATATTCAAAACTCAAATAGTGTTGGCGTGCATATAAGAAGAGGTGACTACATGACCAAACAAAATTTGGTTATATTTGGAAATATTTGTACGCAGAAATATTATCATGATGCCATAAGAATAATAACAGAGAAAGTAAATGATGCTGTCTTCTATGTTTTTTCTGATGATATTAGCTGGGTACAAACTCATTTGGATATACCCAATGCTGTTTATGTGAATTGGAATACAGGAGAATCCAGCATCTATGACATGTATTTGATGTCTTCCTGCAAATACAACATTATAGCCAATAGTACTTTTAGTTATTGGGCGGCACGATTAAATAAAAAAACTAATATGGTGATTTATCCCTCAAAGTGGTATAATACATTTACTCCTGATATTTTTCCTGAATCATGGTGTGGAATCTAAAAAATGGATAGATGATAATTACTCTGCTTATTTTTCTGCTCTTTATTATTTTTTTTATAAGATATAAAAAGAAGGCTGTTCTTTATATAATATCATTGTCTTTGTTTTTTACAATGCTTCCTGTTGTAAGAATAGGGGGTACGTATATTGGTCTTTGTGATGCGATAAATTTTGTTATATACGGGTATATTCTTGGTCGGAAAGATGCAAGGAAAGCTATATTCTGCAATCCATTGTTTTTACCTTTGTTTGGTAATTTTATATTGTTGTTATTAATTGCTTTGTATGGAACGGAACGGACTTCATTGTATGTGTTGTGGAAAACAATATCAAATGAAATACTTTTGCCACTTGCATTTATCTATTTTTTGCGAACAAAGAACGATATTAAATTAATTGTAAATCTTTATTTGAAAGTGTTTTGGGTGTTATGTATATATGGAATTATAGAGTTTCTATTAAATTATAATATAATTCTATATTGGCTGCAATCTCAGACTGATTTGTCTTTTTGGGTAGATCATACCAATGATATCCGATATGGATATGGGCGATATAATTCATTTTTTCATTTTCCCATAACATTTGGAGATGCGTGCGTTGTATTCTTTTATTTTCTTACCTTCTTCTATAGTAAATATGAAGGAGTATTTATATCAAGGAAATCTTATATTAAGACTTTGTGTTTGCTTCTTATCGGTGTTTTCCTTGCTAATTCACGTGCCACTATTCTTGCATTAGTATTTGGATTGTTGCAATTTGACTATATAAGAAAGCCTAAAACTCTATTAATCGCTTTTTCTATCTTTTTAATCATGGTCTTGCCGTTTTCTGATTATATATTAAATGTATATCATTCCATATTTGATTTTACGGGTAATTATGATGTTGGTGGAAGCTCTATGGATATGAGAATGAGACAATTAGATATTTCTCTTTTTCTGTTTTTACAAAACCCTATATTTGGTGGTGGCTTGAGTATGATTTATTATTTAATGACAGATATATCAATCCCGGAACTTGCAGGTGCGGAGTCTCAATTATTTTATTTGTTGATTGAACGTGGTTTGTTAGGTATATTGGGATATCTATGGCTGATAATTTCAATGTGCAAATTATTGCCTTCATATAGAAAGTTCAACATGGTTTTTGTTGGTATCTGGGTATTGGCTTCTTTCGTATCATTAACAGTGGGATTATATATAAATTTTCCGATTATATTTTTGCTCATTATATATAAGAGTCAGAAACTTAATTTATTAAAAAGATAATGTTCTCTATTATTATTCCTCTATATAACAAGGCTGATTATATTGCAGAAACACTGAAGTCAGTTCTGAATCAAACATATTGTGATTATGAAGTAATCGTGGTGAATGATTCATCGACAGATAATAGTTTGGAAGTGGCTTCTAGTTTTCAGGATGAACGAATTCATATTTATACAAAAGAAAACGAAGGTGTATCAGCAGCACGTAACTATGGTATTATGCATGCTAAATATGATTATATTGCTTTTCTGGATGCAGATGATATTTGGGAATCTGATTATTTGGAATGCCAAAAGAAGTTGATAGGAACCTATCCTGATGCTGGGATTTATTCTACTGCTTTCTACTCTTTGGAAAAGGGGAAACGGAAACTTCGTAATGTGTTGATTAACGAACACATACACTTCCTTGTTCATGATTATTTTAAAGAATCCGTAATGAATGGATTATCTATTTGCTGGACTAGCTCCTTGTGCTTAAAAAAAGAAGTGATAAAGGAGATACCAATGTTTCGAGTAGGTATTAAGCGTGGTGAGGATTTGGACCTTTGGCTTAGAATAGCGTTGAATTATGATGTAGCCTATTTGAACCTTCCGAAAGTCTTTTATAGAACAGGGTTATCTGATAGTCTTACATCAGATTATTCTAAAAATGGAGAATTTCCTTATTACGAGTGGTTTAACTTTACATCGGAAAGTTCTTATTATAGAAAGTATGTGATTTTAGTTGTGTATATACATGCAAAAAATGCATTTATACATCATGATTACGATACATGTTTGGCCGAGTTGTGGAGTGTTAAAACTATTGCTTGGAGATTCAAATGGGCAGAGCGATTATTATTACTAGTAATTTCATGGATAAAAAGTAAATAATGAATATCATTTATTTTGTTCCCAATATTACCATTGCAGGAGGTATATTCCGTATAGTGTCAGACAAGATGAATTATTTGGCGGAAAATATGGAAGGACGGCTTTTTTTGGCATATTATGGTAATGGACAGGAAAAACCTATATATCCTTTGCACCCGAACATTCAACTGTTACCTATTGATATAGAGTGGAAGGTAGGCTTTGGAAAGAAAATTAATAGAGTATGGAAAAATATAAGTATTATACGTCACATATTTAAAAAATATAAGATAGATATTGCTGTCAATGCCAATGCTCCTTTATTGATATGGATATTACCATTTATTTGTCGGCGGATAAAGAAGATCCATGAGTTTCATTTTTCTTATAAAGGACAACAGATATTAGATGAGGAAATTTTTAAATCGCGAGGAAAGAAATTTTTAGTTCAATATTTAAGAAAGTGTTGTTTGACAAAATTCGATAAGGTAATTGCATTAACAGAGTCTGACAAGAAAATGTGGAATTTACCGAATATATTTGTAATACCTAATTTTAGCAATATACAACTATATGAAAGAAATGGTAGAAAAAGCAAAGTTGCTATATCAGCAGGTAGATTAGAATCTGTAAAAGGTTATAATCGATTGATTGCAGCTTGGGTGATAGTTGCACAAAAGTGTCCGGACTGGCAATTGGAAATTTGGGGTGAAGGAAGTCTGCGAGAAAGTCTTCAACGACAAATTGATGCTTTGCATCTTTCATCAGTTGTTCATCTGAAAGGTGTTTCACCTAGTATAGGTGAAGTATATTCTCATTCTTCTTTTTTTGTCATGTCATCTTTGTATGAAGGTTTCCCGTTGGTATTGGTGGAGGCGATGAATTGTGGCTTGCCTTGTGTTAGTTTTGACATTACTGGAGCAAATAGTATCATAGACAATGGTAAGAATGGATTTTTAGTGCCGGATAATGATGTAAATGCCTTGGCGGAAGCTTGTATAAAATTGATAGAAAATAAAGTATTACTAGAAGATATGGGTAAGCAGGCTTATATGTCGGGAAAATGCTTTTCAAAACCAAAGGTAATGCAAAAATGGTTAGACCTGTTTAGGGAACTGATGAGAGAATAAACCGCATGATTGGAAAGAAATATAACTACATACAAATTAGTTTACTATTAATATGTTAGAAAAGAAAATTGCATTGTTGACTTCTGTTACATTTAATAATATTGGTAACGGATTTATAGATTTGGGTGCTGAAGCTGCTTTGATGAAAGCATTACCGCTTAATGCTGAATTATTTAAAGTTAGCTCAAATGCTAATTTTGCAGCTACAATGGGACAAATGTTCATGCTGAAAGAAAACCCAATAATAAATTGGTTATGGGTACATACCATGCAAAGGGCTGCTAAAAAGCTTCATGACCGTTCATACAAAACGGTAAAAACGCAAAATATCTTTAGTATGGCCAGTATGGTTAAATGTGATTATTTTATAATTCCGGGATGTGTATTAACTGTTCCATTTTTTACGATTTATGGAGATTTAATAAAGAGAAAAGCAGAACAAGGAAGTAAGATTATTTTTTTAGGTGCAAGCGGAAACTTCTATACAGAATATGAAGTCAAATTTGTTTCTGAATATTTAAGAAAATTGCAGCCTTACGCTATAATGACCCGTGATAGCCTTGCCTATTAAGTACTATGCAAATTTTACAAAAAATAGTTATAATGGAATAGATAATGTGTTCTTTGTGAATTTACTTAATTTACCCCAAATAGATACTGATTTAACACCGTATGTAGTATTGAATATTGAAGAACCTAAGCATTATAGGATAAAAGAAGAACTGAAAAATATTTTTAAAGAAAAGAATATTGTTTATTCTTATCATAAGCCTTTTCCTTATACAAAAGTTAGTAAGTTAGTAAAAAATGGAGTGATAGTATCTGATAATCCAATGGATTATTTACTCCTTTACCGGAATGCTTCAGAAGTTTATTCTGATAGAGTACATGCTTGTATCCCTACTTTGGCATTTGGAAATAAAGCAAGATTGTTTAGCAATAGTCCTAGGATAGCCTTGTTTGAAAATGCGAAAATTCCTGATGTAAGGGAAAGACTTGTCAGCATAGAAGGATTAAAAGAAATGCAGGACAAACAAATTGCATTTCTAGCTTCATTATTACAGTAATAAAGAGAATGGTAATATGAATATATTGTTTTTTTATCGTGTTTATCCTAATTATGGTGGTGTTGAGGTAGTGACAACTGTACTTGCCAATCGTTTTATAAAGGATGGACATGGTGTTATCATAGCTTCAATAGAACAACCGCATATTGAACTAGCTTGTCAATTACTACCAGATGTAAAGCTTGTCAAATTAGACTATCCTGTTTGTTCTATAAAAAATATGAGGAAGTTACATCGATTAATTATAAATGAAAAAATTGATATTATAATTAATCAGTGGGGACTTCCTTTTATGTCAACATTGCTGTGTAGAGTGGCTATAAAAAGAACATCATGTAAATTGATTTCGGTATTACATGGCGCTCCAAATACGTCTAAATTAATTATTAAGGCACGTGATAAATGTGAAACAGTTTATAACCCTTTTTTGAAATACATATATCATGCTATAATGTATCTAAAAGAAGAGTTGGTAAAAGCTAGCATTCGTTATAATTGTAGCCATTGTGAAAAATATGTTCTTCTTTCATCTCATTTTATCAAGCCGTTAAGTGATTATGCACATATAAAGAGAACTGAGAATATTATAGCAATAGGCAATCCTGTTACTATTCCGTAAGCATTCGGCCTCGTGCGTGTTTCTCTCCAAGTTATAATAAAGTCAAAA
>CAJUHN010000183.1 GCA_910585935.1 uncultured Lachnospiraceae bacterium
TGTGCGCTTAGTACCGCTACGTCTGGAACGGAGCGAAAGCGCGGCTTCGTTGGAAAATCCCTTCCCTCAAGCGGAAACTCAACCCAAAACTCTAACCTAAAAATACTTCCTATTTCCCCAAAGATTATTTTTTTTCAACTCCAAATATTCATTATACGCCTTTTCTAAAATCTGTTTTTCATTAGAAAACTTTAATAAATGATATGCCTCATGAAATTTATAATATCCCGAATCTACAAAATATTCTTCACGCTGTGGTTTACTGTAATAACTGTCTGCCATCATCAGATACCAATGAACATCTTTCTCTACAATATCAGATGCTGTAGAAAAAGAATATTGACTTTTTCCTACATATTTAATAATATTAGCTCTAACACCCGTTTCCTCTAATACTTCTCTTAAAGCAGTTTCTTTATATTCCTCACCAGCTTCTACAGTTCCTTTTGGTAATACCCAGCCTTCATATTTATTTTTATAATTTTTATACAAGACTAAAATCTTACCACGAAAAATTACCACACCACCACAGCTCGTTGCTTCAATCATTGCAATGCCTCCTGTCTTGGTTGGTTTTTATTTTATACATAAACTAACCATTAGTATACCTCTTTTTTACCGTCATTGCAATCATTTTTCCAGTAAATATGCATCAAATATTTTTTTTGCAATCGGAACAGCATATTCACTTCCTGTTCCCACTTCCTCCACCACAATACTCACCACAATTTGAGGATTCTCTGCTGGAGCAAAGCCTACAAACCATGCATGTGATTTCTTTCTCTCATCCCACTCCGCTGTTCCTGTCTTTCCTGCTGCCGTATAATCAGATGACTTCACTCCTGTTCCTGTTCCATCTGTCACACATTCTTTCATCATTTCAGTCAAAATATCCGCTTCTTGTGTTGTCATCAGCGTTTTATAGAAAGAAGGCATATAACTTTCTATCACTGCTCCATAGACATTCTCTACTTTTTCTATTAAATAAGGTTTCATCAAAATCCCACCATTCGCCACAGAGGCTGCGATAAAAGCATTATGAAGTGGCGTTATTTCTGTCTTTCCCTGTCCGATAGAAGATTGTAAAATCTCCCACATAGGAACTCCCTCTACTAAAGTAAAAGAACTAGGGTTTGATGCGAAGCTGACTGGCAGTTCTTGATTAAATAAAAAGGTTTGACATAATTGTTGAAATTGTGTGAGGTTAAAATCAGAACCCATCTGTGCGAAAGCACCATTACATGAATTAGCAAATGCTTCTTTTAAATTTTGCATTCCATGTGCTTTTTGGTGATAACATTTAATATCTACATTTTGAAATGAAAATATTCCTGTTTTACATTGATAGGAATAATCCAAATATGTATTTGGATTTTCCCTGATGTATTCTAAAGCAGTTAAAATCTTAAAAGTAGACCCCGGCGGATAAAGTCCTTGTGATGCACGGTTTAACAGGCAAGAATCTGTAGACCCCTCTTTTGTTAAATCCTCCCATATTTCTAAAATCGCATTTGGATCATAATCTGGTTTAGAAACCATTGTTAAAATTTTTCCTGTGCTGGGTTCTAAGGCTACTACTGCCCCATTATGTTCTCCCAAAGCCTCATATGCCACCTTTTGTAAATCTACATCTAATGTAGTAACAATTTGATTTCCGGGCAGCTTCTCCTCTGAAAATTGTTTATAGATCTTTTCATAAAATGGAATATCAGAAGTTAGTAAATCAAAATTTGCCTGCTTTTCCAACCCTGTTTTTCCATTTTGCGAATATCCTACTACATGTGCGAACATATTTGCATAAGGATAATTTCTGATCTCTTTTCCATCTTCTTCTACAATAGTTTCTGCTAAAACTTCTCCTTTATTCCCTAAAATTTTTCCACGCACCACTTTTTTAGAAAAATTATCCTGTCTTAAGTTATAAGGATTATCAATGACCTTTCTGCTATCTACAATCAAAAAATAAGACAAAAACACAGTTAAAGTCAAAAATAACCCCATAAAGACATACATCACCCGATATATTTCTTTATTTTTATTTTCTTTTTTCTCTCCTGTTTGTTTTTTTATTTTAAGCAATTTCATGATTCTTTTTCTCCCTTTAGGATATAAAGTCCCTGTATGATAGAAAATACTATTAATGTACTTAACATAGAATTTTTTCCGTAACTGATTAATGGCAAGGTCACTCCTGTAGATGGGATAAATTTCATCGCCCCACCTATGGTCAAAAAAACTTGTATTCCATAAGTACAAGAGAGTCCTAATGCCATAAGACGATAGAAATTACTTTTGCTTTGTAATGCGACATTTAAAAATAATAGTAAACATCCCAAACAAATCAAAATCACACAAATGCCAACAATCCCTCCTAATTCCTCTACAATTGCAGAAAAGATAAAATCCTGCTCTACAATGGGAATCTGTCCGGGAGAACCCTGATAAAGTCCTACTCCAAGCCACCTGCCTGTGCCTATTGCAAATAAAGACTGGGCGATTTGATAGCCTTTCGTATCAATCACTGACCATGGATCAATCCAAGCAGTCACTCTGGTCTTTACATGGTCAAATAACTGATATGCAATACATGCCGCTCCAGAGCCTAACAAAAGCCCACCAAATAAATAGATGCTTTTCTTTGTAGCAACATATACCATTAGTATATAAATGAGTGAAAAAATTAATGCTCCTCCTAAATCTTTGGAAAATACTAACAATAAAACATGACAAGCCGCTACTATTGCTGTCTTCAATACTTGTAAAAATCCTGTTCCCTGTTCAAATACAGCTGCTACAAAAAATACAAATGTAATTTTGACAAATTCAGATGGCTGAAAAGAAATAGGTCCAAGAGAAAGAAACAGTTTTGCACCATTTGTACTCTCAGCAGTTGCTAATACTATCGCTAATAAAACGATACCCAAAACTCCATATACCCATGCCATCTTCCTTAAAATTTTCATTTTCTTCATAATATATGGAATCACAGAAACCAAAAGTGTTCCTCCTGCCACAATAATAAACTGTTTTAATGCCATTCCAAACTGCAATCTTGTCAACATAAAAAAGCCAATCGCTAATAACATGCACATATGACTCATTAACATTTTAGAAGCTTCTGGATAAGCAATTTGGAAAAATGTGATAGTTAAAATAAAATAGACCACTTGTGCTCCATATAATAAGATTAAATTTTCATTCCCTGTGATCAGAAATTCTGTGATATAAGCGAAAAAATGTATACTAAACAGGCAAATATTTTGTCTTATCACAACTTTTTTACGCTTTTCTTCTGTTTTCTTACCAAAATAAGAAAAAGATTGATATGTGTAGATTGTCATAAAAAGAATCATCAAATAATGAAATACTTCAATTAAAATATTCTGCAATTTATCACCTACTCTATGCCTCGTTTAAAATGTCCTCTAGTAAAATCTTCTAATTCCTCTTCAGAAACACTGTTTTTTCGATATACTGAGATAAATTTCTCTGTGATTTCTATTGCTTCTTGTATATTTTCTATAGTGAAATCTAACCGAATTGTTCCTGCTCCTATTTTCTGCACTTCTTCTTTTTTTGTGAGTAAAGATAGTGGTTTACAATTATAAATACGATTATAACAAAATTTACAATAATTTTGCACTGGAAATTCATTTCCATATCGATCCTTTAAAGAAACCTTTTCTCTATTATGACTACATTCTCTTATTGTTTTTACCATACATTGTGCTGTCGTCATCATAGGCAGATACCCATACACCAATAATTCACTCATTTTATCCGCTAGTTCGCTACATTCTCTAGAATTTAATTCTATTGGCAATGTCGCCATCTGAATCGGATAATAAGAATGTAATTCTCTTTTTGCATAATGATTAAATTCATAAACAGAATAATCAAGCCGAATGGGTAAAACACAATTTTTCTCTTTTAAATACGCAAACTCATCTAAATTACGAACTAAAAAACCTGTGATAGGTGTTTGAAGTAATTTTTCATAAATAGAATCCAGCCATTTTGCTGTATCCTTTCTGAAAACAGGCGGCAATACATAATAAAGAGGCAATCCTTTTTGTTCTATTTTTTGTAATTCTTCTAAATCAAATCCATTAGAATCTAGATAAAATCCTGTTATTCCTTTTATTTTAGAAAGAGGAAAAAAATACTCTAATCTATCTATTAAAAGATAGATATCTAACTCTTGTAAATCCTCTTTTTTTCTTAAATGACAGATAAACTCCTTCTTTTCTTCTTTTTCTTTCCGTCGAAACGGTCTTATTATCTCTTGTTCTACTTCTTTTAATGCTTTTCTTCTCAATTCATTTAAAGCTGTAACAGAGAGAAATACATCTTCTTTTGTAATCACTTCTAATTCTTCAAAATAAAATGGCGTATTTCCAGCCTTTTTTATTTGCTTTTCTATTTTTTCTGCTGTCAATGGCTGTTTTTTAGCTTCTTGTACTATCTCTCCTTCCACAGATACTCTCTTCTCTATAAAAAAATCTAAATAATCCAACTGCTTCCATTCTACTTCCAACTGAATTGCTCTATTCTTTTCTAAAAAAACTTTTCCTTTTATGGATTCTTTTTTCTCTGTTTTTAAAAATTTTTCTTTTATTTCCTCGAATAACCTCTCCTTTTTTTCTAAAGCTTCTTTTTCCTCTTTTCCTTTCCCTTCTAAAAATATCATATTTTTTCCATTTCTCTGTTCATAATACCCTTTTGTAAACCCTCCCCGATTATAAATCATAAGTAAAGTATTTTTATCCTCACTCGATATCTTATATTCTCTCTCAGGATTTTCTAAGTACTTTTCTAAGTACTTTCGATAAATACTCACTACACCTGCTGTATACTCTGGTCTTTTCATTCTCCCCTCTATCTTTAGAGAATAAACACCTGCTCTTAGAATAGCAGGTAAAATGTCTATTGTACATAAGTCTTTTGGACTTAATAAAAATGTTTCCTTTCTTTCTCTTATATTCTCTTTTTTTATTTTTTTTCCATCTTCTAATGCCTCATAGGGAAGACGGCAAGGCTGCGCACATTTTCCTCTGTTCCCACTGCGCCCGCCTAAAATACTGCTAAAAAAGCATTGTCCTGAATAGCAATAACATAGTGCTCCATGAATAAACGCCTCTATCTCAATATCTACCTTGTCCTTTATCTCTTTTATCTCTTCTAAAGACAATTCCCTTGCTGTCACAATTCGAGAAGCTCCTAATTCCTTTAACATCTTCGCTCCATATTGCCCTGTTAAAGTCATCTGTGTGCTGGCATGAATCGCTAAATCCTCAAAATTCTCCTTCACAAAAGAAAATACACCCAAATCTTGTACAATTACTGCATCTAATCCTTGTCCATACAGAGGATTCAGATAAGAAAATAGCTTTTCCTCTATCTCTTTTTGTTTTATTAAAGTATTGACAGTCAGATATAATTTTTTATGATGAAGATGAACATAATCTATTGCTCTTTTTAATTCCTCTATATCCAAATTATTGGCATATGCTCTAGCCCCAAATAGCTTTCCTCCTAAATAGACAGCATCTGCCCCTGCATTTATCGCTGCAACCATACTTTCATAAGAACCCGCTGGCGCTAATAATTCCACTTTTTTATTCTCTTTCATTCTATCCTCCATTCTCTTTCCACTAAAATCATTTTTATCAAACACTCTATTCCATATAAAGTCTTTCTCTCCTATATCCAAAAACAATTTTTATAAATTGAAAAATAGAATATCCTGCCACAAATCTATTTTGTATACAAGAATATTCTATCCCTTTTCTTTTTTATCATTTATTTCTTTTTCCCTTTTTTTGACTATTTTCCTCTGATTTAATTTCCTTTACTGAAACTTCTCTGATTTCAATATCTTCCTCCTCATTTTTCCCAAAACTTCCCTCTGATTCTGTTTTAGTCTGTATTCTTTTCATTCCTAACGAAGTAGAGGTAGAAATCTCCGTTTCTAACTTTATGATATCCTTTTCTTGTACGCTGACTTTTTCTGTCAATTCCTCAATCTGTTTTTCCGCCTCTTCTAATTTCATCTGTAACTCTATCATTTCACGCTTAATTTCGTAGATTTCTTTACTTTTATCTTCTGTTTCTATTTCCAATAAATCTGCTTGTTTTTTTACCTTATAATAGTCATCTGCAATGTTTAAATAGACAAGAGTATTTTGAACTTCTTTATTCAGCCGTTTGAAACTATCGGTTGCCTTTAGCTCTGTCAACTTATTATTTATGTACATGGCTACTTTATTTAAATAATCTTCATCTTCATATCCACTTAAGGTATATACTTTACCATCAATTATCACTTGTACATTATTTTTTGCAGCCATGTTTTTACACTCCTTGATCGATTCATGTCATTATTACTTATTATACCTAAATTTTCAGAAAGATACAACCTCTTTCTCTAAAATTTCACCTATTCTTAAAAAATCAATGAGAAACCCCCATATGTTGATAAGCAAATTCGGTGACAATTCTGCCTCTAGGTGTTCTCTGTATGAAACCATTTTTAATCAAATATGGTTCATATACCTCCTCTAATGTCCCTGAATCCTCTCCTATCGCCGCTGCCAAAGTATCCAGCCCGACTGGACCACCGGTAAATTTTTCCATCATAGTAGTCAAAATTAATCTGTCACTGTTATCCAAGCCTAATTTATCCACTTCCAATAAATCCAAAGCGAAAATTGCCACTTCTTTTGTTATCACTCCATCATATTTCACTTGTGCAAAATCTCTGACACGTCTTAACAGACGATTCGCCAATCTAGGTGTTCCTCTGCTTCTTTTCGCCATCTCTAAAGCTCCTTGCTCTTCTATATCCACTTGAAGCACTTTAGCTGAACGCAAAATAATTGTTTTTAATTCTTCTATTGTATAAAATTCTAGGCGATGCACTACCCCGAATCTATCTCTCAAAGGCGCAGATAATAATCCTGCTCTTGTCGTCGCTCCTACTAGCGTAAATTTAGGCAAATCCAGCCTGATAGAACGAGCCGCTGCTCCCTTTCCTATCATGATATCAATCGCAAAATCTTCCATCGCAGGATACAGAACCTCTTCTACTTGTCTGTTTAAACGGTGAATTTCATCTACGAATAAAACATCATTTTCCTGTAAATTATTTAAAATCGCTGCCATTTCTCCCGGTTTTTCAATCGCTGGACCAGAAGTAATTTTCAAGTTCACTCCCATTTCATTTGCAATAATACTTGATAATGTAGTCTTTCCAAGTCCGGGAGGTCCATAAAATAACACATGATCTAATGCCTCCCTCCTGCTCTTCGCTGCTTCAATATAAATCTTTAAATTCTCCTTTGCCTTTTCCTGCCCAATATAATCCTTTAAAAGTTTTGGTCTTAGATTATTTTCTATTCCAGCATCTTCCTCTGTCAACTCTGTTGTGATGATTCTCTTTTCCATTCTTTCACCTCTATTCTATCTAAAACTTTCTATCCAAAATTTTTTAAAGCCTTCTTTAATAATTGCTCTACTGTCATATCTTCTGTCATATCCACCTTTTTCACTGCCTTGAGCGCATCTGTTCCAGAATATCCAAGTGCAGTGAGTGCCATCACCGCTTCATTTCTCTTATCATTCTGATTTATCCTCTCTGTTCTATTCTCTATCTTATCGACTTTATCTAACATAAAGTCTTCTTTTAAATCCATTTTATCCTTTAATTCCAAAATCATTTTCTTCGCTGTTTTTAGCCCTATTCCGGGAGCTTTTGAAATAGTTTTAACATCTTCTGCCAAAATAGCAAAACGCAATTCATCAGGAGTAATCGCTGATAAAATTCCCAACGCTCCTTTTGGTCCTATTCCGCTCACCCCTAATAATAAACGAAATATTTTTAAATCTTCTTTTTCTTTAAAACCATAAAGTGCAAAAGCATCTTCTCTTACATAGAGATAAGTATATAACTTTATTTTCTCTCCCGGTGCTGGAAGATATGGCATAATAGAACTAGGAACATAAATGCCATATCCGATTCCATTACTCTCTATTATTACCATATCTTCTTCTATTTCTGTTAAAGCTCCAGTTATATAAGAAATCATTTTCCCTTTCCTTTCTTTTTTCAAAATGAATATTCGCCATTTGCTTTTTTAACCTCATCAAGGAAGTCCCCCGCTTCTAAGCCGCCAAGGCGAAAGCGG
>CAJUHN010000184.1 GCA_910585935.1 uncultured Lachnospiraceae bacterium
TAAGTGCCGACGTCTTCCAAGGGGCTTCTTATGGAATACTTCCTTGCCTCCGCTGTTCATTGGCTATTTTACTTTTGGAAAAGCGAATGTTATGATAACTTATGGAATCTCGGGGAGAAGATATGCAGAAATAACTTTTAAAAAGGCAGTATTTTTATGGGATTTAGAGTTTCGCAATTAGCTAATAAAAGAGAGAGAGGAGAAAGACAAATGAAAATAGCGGTAGCTGGAACAGGCTATGTTGGATTGGTCACAGGAGTGTGTTTGGCAGAACATGGACATGATGTTACTTGCGTAGATGTAGAGAAGGAAAAGGTGGAGAAGATGAAAAAAGGCATCTCTCCTATTTTTGAGCCAGAATTAGAAGATTTGATGAAAAAAAATAGGGAAAGACTACATTTTACTATAGATTATCAAAAGGCTTATCAGACTGCAGAAGTTATTTTTATTGCAGTAGGAACACCTGAGAAGAGTGATGGTTCTGCGAATCTGTGTTATGTTTTTAAGGTAGTAGAAGAAATAGCAGAAAGTATAGAAAGAGATTGTGTGATTGTAGTAAAGTCTACTGTACCAATTGGAACAAATGATAAGATAGAGGCATTAATAAAAGCTAATTTAAAAAGAAGGGTGAAAGTAGCTGTGGTATCGAATCCAGAATTTTTAGCACAGGGTTCAGCAGTGAGAGATACTTTACATGCTTCTCGAATCGTGATTGGGGCAGAAGAAAACGAAGCTGGAAATATTTTAAAAGAAGTATATAAAGATTTTGATGCCCCTATTTTGGTCACAAACCGTAAGAGCGCAGAGATGATCAAATATGCTTCTAATGATTTTTTAGCGCTGAAAGTTTCTTATATTAATGAAATTGCTAATCTCTGCGAGATCGTAGGAGCAGATATTGAAGATGTGGCAAAAGGAATGGGGTATGATTCTAGAATCGGAAATAAATTTTTGCAGGCAGGGATAGGATATGGAGGGTCTTGTTTTCCAAAGGATACCAAGGCCTTACATTGGCTTGCCAATTTTAATGACTATGAGTTAAAAACAATTAAGGCAGCGATAGAAACAAATGAAAATCAGAAATATAAATTGATTAAAAAAGCTCATAAATATTATGAGGATTTTAAAGGGCTTACAGTAGCTGTATTGGGATTGACATTTAAACCAGAAACAGACGATTTAAGAGAAGCCCCTTCTTTAGTGAGTATTCCTCTTTTATTAGAAGATGGATGTAAAATAAAAGCATGGGATGCAGTTGGAATAAAAAATTATCAGAAAATTTATCCTACACAATTAGAGTATTGTAATACGATTGAAGAAACATTGAGGGGAGCAGATTTTTGTCTGATATTTACAGAGTGGACGGAGATTAAAAATCTGCCTGTGGAAATATTTGAAAAAGAGATGCGTCATGCAGTGATTATAGATGGAAGAAATTGTTATTCTTTAAGTGAGTTTGAGGGACATCAAGTGATTTATGACAGCATAGGGAGAAAAACCATAGATTATCGAAAAGAAGAGGCAGAGGGGTCACGCTGAACGAAAGAGCATCCCTAGTCAGCCGCGCTTTCGCTCCGTTCCAGACGTAATGGACACTAAATTCGCAGCTCCTAGCGGAACTGCTCATTAACGGGCAAGCGTCTTCTAAGGGTCTGTCTAGGGATGCTCTTTCGTTCAGCGTTACTTTCTTGAGAGCGGGAAAGTCCATAAGTTTCCGCTGTTTTTCATAGAAAAGAGAAATTACTCTGTGGAAGAGGTAAGAAACTAGCGTAAGAGGAGGAATGATTCCAAAAGAAGCCCCTTGGAAGACGTCGGCACTTAATGAGCAGTTCCGCAAGAAGCGGAACGGCGAATTTAGTGTCCGCTACGTCTGGAACGGAGCGAGAGCGCGGCTTCGTTGGAACATTCCTCCTCTTACGCGGGATTTTGTTTCTTTTGTGAACTTAAGCGTGACAAAATAGAAGATAAGATTTATTGTTTAGATGAGATAGGATAGATTGAACTATAATTTAAAAGGAGATGTCGATGAAGTTAGCGGAAAAGTTGACAGCAAAGACTTTTGTGAAAGGGATAAAAACTCTAGTGGAAGATGGACCAAAAGTTTTTGTAAAAAAGTTAAAGGCTAGATTAAGACCAGCTATAGATTATGAAAAATGGAGAAAAGAACAAGAACCTTCTTTAGAGGAATTAGAAAGGCAAAAAGCGGATAAATGGAATGAGATGCCTCTTTTTAGTATTGTAGTTCCTGTTTTTCAGACTCCAGAGAGGTTTTTGATTGCCATGTTAGATTCTGTCATAGGTCAGACTTATAAAAACTGGGAATTATGTATTTATGATGGGGGCGATAAAAATACAGAGAGCGGAAAAAGGACAGAGGAAATTATTCAGAGATATCAAAAGAGTTGTTCTAATATTTTTTATCAGAGAGGCTCTGAAAACTTGGGGATTTCTGGGAATACAAATGAAGCGCTCAAAATGGCAAAGGGAGACTATATTGCCTTTATGGATCATGATGATATGCTGACTATGAATGCATTTTATGAAGTTGCTCATGTGATAAAAGAAAAAGGAGATATGGATCTGATTTATAGTGATGAGGATAAGATGGATATGGAAGGGAAAATGTTTTTTATGCCTCATTTTAAACCAGATTTTAATCTTGATTTATTGAGAAGTGTCAATTATATCTGCCATCTTTTGGTTGTGAAAAGGACATTGATAGAAGAGGTGGGAGGTTTTCAGAAGGAGTTTAATGGAGCACAGGATCATGATTTTATTTTGCGGTGTATAGAAAAAACGTCCAAAATTTATCATATACCAAAGGTGTTATATCATTGGAGGGCACATAGAGATTCTACCTCTGAAAATCCGGAGAGTAAGAGATATGCTTATGAAGCTGGGATTTCAGCTATAAAGCAGCATTATCAGAGATTGAAGATTCCAGCAGATGTGACATATGGAGTTTCTCTTGGTATCTATCGAACGATTTATAGATGGAAAGAAACGCCACTGATATCTATTTTGATTCCAAATAAAGATCATAAAGAAGATTTAGAGAAATGTTTAAAGAGTATAGAAGAACAGAAATATACACAGTATGAGATTATTATTATTGAGAATAATAGTACCAATCCAGAAACTTTTCATTATTATGAAAAATTGAAAGCTGAGAAAAAAAATATTCAGATAGTAGTATGGGAACAAAAAGAATTTAATTATTCTAAGCTCAATAATTTTGGAGCGGATTATGCAAAAGGAGAGTATTTTTTACTTCTCAATAATGATACTCAGATGATAGAAAATACTTGTTTAGATGAACTTTTAGGTTTTGCAATGAGGGAAGAGGTAGGAATTGTAGGGGCAAGGCTTTTTTATGAGGATGATACCATACAACATGCAGGAGTTGTAGTGGGATTTGGAGGAATCGCGGGGCACGCATTTATTAACCAAAAAAGAGAAGAATATGGATATTTTGCGAGAGCAATTTGCCAACAAGATTATAGTGCAGTGACAGCCGCCTGTATGATGACAAAAGCAGAGATTTTTCGTGAGGTAGGAGGGTTTACAGAAGAACTGTCAGTGGCGTTCAATGATATTGATTATTGTTTAAAAGTAAGGCGATTAGGAAAATTAGTGGTATATAATCCTTATGCACAATTATATCATTATGAATCGAAATCCAGAGGAGCAGAAAATACACCTCAAAAACGAAAGAGATTTCATCAGGAAATCATGATATTTTATCAGAGATGGAAAGAGTTATTAGAACAAGGAGACCCTTATTACAATCCCAATCTGACTCTGGACAGAGCGGATTTTTCATTAAAAACCAGAAAGGAATTTTTAAGATCCAATCATTATTATATCGATCAAGTCAGAGAGGAATTAGAAAAGGAGAGAGAAATTTGAAAAAGATAACAGTTGTTATTCCAAATTATAATGGAAAACATTTTTTGAATCCCTGTCTTTCTTCCCTACAAAAGCAGAGCATGAAAGAGTTTGATACTATAGTGGTGGATAATGGTTCAACAGATGGAAGTGTGGAATTATTAGAAAAAGAATATCCGTGGGTGGAAGTGATAAAGAGGGATAAAAATTATGGATTTTGTAATGCAGTGAATGTTGGGATTAAGAGATCTAAAACACCTTATGTTCTGCTTCTCAATAATGATACAAAAGTAGAAAAAGAGTTTGTAAAAGAACTCATGCTGGAAATGGAGAAAAGCCCTAAAATATTCTCTTGCAGCAGTAAAATGCTCCATTTTACATATCATGACCGGATGGACGACGCGGGAGATATGTATAGTATCGTTGGATGGCAATTTCAAAGGGGGGTGGCAAGATTAGAAAAAAACTTTCAAAAAACAGCAGATGTATTTTCTTCTTGTGCGGGGGCTGCATTATATAGAAAAGAAGTATTTGAAAAGATCGGATATTTTGATGAAGGACATTTCGCATATTTAGAGGATATGGATATTGGGTATAGGGCTAGAATCTATGGATATCGAAATGTATTTTGTCCAAAAGCTAGGGTTTATCATGTGGGGAGCGGGACAACAGGTGCGAAGTATAGTGAATTTAAGGTGAAATTATCTGCGCGCAATACGGTATATTTGAATTATAAAAATATGCCAGTTGTGCAGCTTGTGATGAACTTTGTTCCGCTCTGTATAGGGTATATTATAAAATGGGTATTTTTTATAAGAAAAGGGTATGGAAAGGTATATTTAGAAGGAGTTATAGAGGGGATAAGAACCAGAAAAAATTGTAAAAGAGTTTTGTTTCAATGGAGGAATTTTTTTCATTATGTGAAAATAGAATGGGAACTCTTTTTGAATTTTTTTCTTTATATTTATGAATTTTTTATGCGTAGGATAGAAAGGTAGTGTTGAGGCAAAGGATTGAAGGTTCGCGCAGGGAAGGGGCACTATTCCAACGAAGCCGCGCTTTCGCTCCGTTCCAGACGTAACGGTACTAAATTCGCCGAACCCTTGTGGGTTCGCTCATTAAGTGCCGACGTCTTCCAAGGGGCTTCTTTCGGAATAGTGCCCCTTCCCTGCGCTAGTTTGTCATATGGGCTGGTTTGAGGTTATGAGCAAGTAGCGAAGCGGATTGCGAATATCCGATTTGACTGGCTTGTGAAAAGAAATTATTGTTTATAATATAGATGCAAATGGAGCATGAAATATACTCAGAAAAAGTAGTGTTGTGAGTTTAGAAGTTTTAAGAGTGAAGCGGAAACAGAAATGAAAATTGATTAAGTGTGAATGGAAATTAACTTTTTACGAAAAATTAAGAAAAATGTTTTAGTTTTTTCGTTGTACTTTGTTTTAGAAAGTTGTATGATAATACCGAAAAAAGGGAAAGGAACGCGGTGATAGGAGTTGATAAAGGACAATCAAAAGTTTTTCAATAGATTCCATGTTGTGATGGATGCTGGCATTATTATAATTGCATATATCTTAGCATATTATGTGAGATTAGAATCACGTATTTTCCCCGTTGACCCTTTAGCAGGTCGGTTGAGTTGGCAGATTTATATGACGCCGCTTATTTTTATTGTGCCGGGATATTTAATTTTATATGCTGTTTTCCATCTCTATACTCCTAAAAGAGTACAAGGACGCAGGTTGGAATTTTCTAATATCATAAAGGCAAATAGTGTGGGATTTCTTGTATTTATCATGATTTTATATATGATAGAGATTATTGATTTTTCCAGACAGATGATTATGATATTTTATGTTTTTAATATTTTGTTAGAAACATTAGGGAGAAATGCTATTCGTTATATTTTACATTCTATGCGGGAAAGGGGATTTAATTTAAAACATATTTTGTTGGTAGGGTATAGTAGGGCGGCTGAAGCTTATATTGATCGTATTAATTCAAATCCTCAGTGGGGGTATATTGTTAGAGGGATTTTAGATGATAAAGTGCCTGCAGGGACTGTTTATAAAGGGGTAAAAGTGATAGGAAGAATTGATAATTTGATGATCATTTTGCCAGAGAATAGATTAGATGAGATTGCGATTACTTTAAGTCTTACGGAATATGCCAGATTGGAAGAAATTGTAAATATGTGTGAGAAATCAGGTGTGCATACGAAGTTTATTCCAGATTATAATCATATGATACCGACAAAACCTTATACAGAAGATCTGTTAGGGCTGCCAATTATTAATATACGAAATGTGCCATTGACAAATACAGTAAATATTGTGATAAAGAGAATTATGGATGTGATAGGGGCTGTATGTGCGATTATTTTATTTTCTCCTATTATGCTTTTTGTGGCGATTTTAATTAAGGCTACTTCACCCGGACCTATTATTTATTCTCAAGAGAGGGTAGGACTTCACAGTAAAACTTTTCGTATGTATAAATTTCGTTCTATGGAAGTGAAGGAAGAGAAGAATGGATGGACGAAAAAAAATGATCCTCGTGTGACTCCTATAGGAAAAATAATCCGAAAACTCAGTATAGATGAGCTGCCGCAGCTTTATAATGTATTAATCGGAAATATGAGTTTGGTTGGACCTAGACCAGAAAGACCTTTTTTTGTAGAAAAGTTTCGGGAAGAGATTCCAAGATATATGGTCAAGCATCAAGTTAGACCGGGAATGACAGGATGGGCACAGGTAAAAGGATATCGAGGCGATACTTCTATTCGCAAGAGAATTGATTGTGATTTATACTATATAGAAAATTGGAGTATTGGATTGGATATAAAGATTTTATTTTTAACAGTATTTAAAGGGTTTATTAATCGCAATGCTTATTAAAGTGAATAGATAAATATAATAAGGGGCAAAACTTCATAAATAAAGGTGAAATATCAGTGTTAAGAAAGGAGAAGCTGCTAAAGGATAGAGGAAATTGTTATTTTAGATGATAGAAGTAAATTAGAAGGATAATTTTGGCAGCGGAGAGTGAGAAAAAAGATGGCGGAGAAAGAATTACAGCAGGGAAAAAAACAAAGACAAAAGGCGAAAAAGAGAAGAAAAAGAAAAAAAATTTTACTGATTTTTGAAGGAGTATTCCTTATTTTGTTATGTGTTGGTGTTTATGTAGCTTTAAAATGGGATAGATTAGATTATACTCCTATCCCAGAAAAAGAGATTACGATAAATGAAAAAGTAAAAGATAATAAGAATTTAAAAGAGTATACAAATATTGCTTTGTTTGGAATCGATTCTAGAGATGAGAGTTTAGGCAGTGGAAATAGAAGTGATACTATGATGATAGCTAGTATTAATAATAAAACATATGATGTGAAATTAGTATCTGTTTATCGGGATTCTTATTTATTAATTCCAAGGGAGAATGACATTTCTTATGACAAAGCGAATTTGGCATATTCTTATGGTGGACCTAAGATGGCGATTAATTTAATGAATACTAATTTAGATTTAGATATTACAGATTATGTCGCAGTAAATTTCAGTGCGTTAATTGATACAATAGATTTATTGGGTGGTATTGATGTGGAAATTAATGAGTATGAGAGAGAATATATTAATGGTTATATGACAGAAACCAGTAAGATAACAGGAAAGGACATTGTTCCTCTCTATGAATCTGGACAAGTACATTTAAATGGAATACAAGCTACAGCATATTGTCGTATACGCCAGACAGCAGGGGATGATTATAGACGTACAGAAAGACAGAGATTAGTCATACAGAGGATAGCGGAAAAAGTGAAAAAAACGGATATTGTTACATTAAATAAGATCATTGATCAAGTACTTCCTAATATTTCTACAAGCTTAGAACCTAAAGAGATAGCGGGAATGGCGCTGAATGCATCTAAATATAACTTAGTGGCTAATTCGGGTTTTCCATTTGAAAAACAGGGAAAGGGTATGGGAAGAAAAGGTGATTGTGTAATTCCTATCAATTTAGAAGCGAATGTGATTGCATTACATGAATATTTGTTTGGGGATACTGAGTATCAGGTGTCTGAAAAGGTGAAGGAAATCAGTGAAAAGGTGAAAGAAGATTCGGGGATAAAGGGGGAAGATGTGAGTATTTCGTTTGGGGAAGAGTGAGATTAGGATAAAAGGGGACGCTCCGGCAAGGAAGTATTCCAGCGAAGCCGCGCTCTCGCTCCGTTCCAGACGTAGTGG
>CAJUHN010000185.1 GCA_910585935.1 uncultured Lachnospiraceae bacterium
GTCTGGAACGGAGCGGGAGCGCGTCTTCGTTGGAATAGGGTCTTGCTGGAGCGAACCTCTTTGAAACAACCATGAAAAGGTTTTAAATAGTAAAAATTTTACATTTCATGATAAATTTTCTTTCAGATTTCGTCTTGACGTGTATACAGGATTCATATATAATAAAAAACGGAATTCAGATTTACTACTTTTATTTGTTTATTAACCATAAATTTTCATAAATTATAAAATATTTTATTTAGGAGGAAAATCCAATGAGAGAGGAATGGCGGGATTTTGTTGGTGGAAAATGGGAAACAGAAGTAGATGTAAGGGATTTCATCCAAAAAAATTATACTCCTTATGACGGAGATGATTCTTTCTTAGCAGATGCCACAGAAGCTACGAAAAAGCTCTGGGAGCAAGTGATGGAATTGAGCAAACAGGAAAAAGAAGCTGGCGGCGTATTAGATATGGATACGAAAATTGTTTCTACCATCACTTCTCATGGTGCAGGATATTTAAATAAAGATTTAGAAAAGATTGTTGGGTTTCAGACAGATAAACCTTTTAAGCGCTCTATGCAGCCTTATGGTGGAATACGAATGGCAGAAAAGGCTTGTGCTGATAATGGATATACCATTGATCCTGAAGTAAAAGAATTTTTCACGATACACAGAAAAACGCATAATGCTGGAGTGTTTGATGTCTATACTCCTGAAATGCGTGTTGCTCGTTCTAATCATATCATCACAGGTCTTCCAGATGCTTATGGACGCGGACGTATCATTGGAGATTATCGGCGTGTCGCACTATATGGCGTAGATTTTTTGATTATGGATAAAGAGGCTCAAAAGGCTTTTACTCCTAAAGTTATGGAACCAACTAATATTCGTAACCGGGAAGAATTATCGGAGCAGATTAAAGCTTTAAAAGAGTTAAAAAAATTAGCAGAAATTTATGGATGTGATATTTCTAAACCAGCTTCCAACTGTCAAGAGGCTATTCAAGCTCTTTATTTTGGATATTTAGCTGCTGTTAAGGAACAAAATGGGGCTGCTATGTCTTTGGGACGTACTTCTACTTTTATTGATTGTTATGCGCAAAGAGATTTAGAGAACGGCACTTTCACAGAAGAGGAAATTCAGGAATTTATTGATCATTTTGTTATGAAGCTGCGTTTAGTAAAGTTCGCGCGTACCCCTGAATATAATCAGTTATTCGCTGGAGATCCTACATGGGTTACAGAATCTCTTGCTGGTATTGGGATTGATGGTCGTCATTTAGTTACAAAGAGTTCTTTTCGTTATTTGCATACACTTTATAATTTAGGAACTTCTCCAGAACCAAATATGACTGTACTTTGGTCTACTCAACTTCCACAAGGATTTAAACGGTTCTGTGCAAAAGTTTCTATTGAAACTTCTTCTATTCAATATGAAAATGATGACTTAATGCGTGTTACTCATGGAGATGATTATGCTATCGCCTGCTGTGTTTCTTCTATGCGTGTAGGAAAAGAAATGCAATTTTTTGGTGCTCGTGCCAATTTAGCAAAATGTTTATTGTATGCTATTAATGGTGGTGTTGATGAAGTGACAAAGGTACAAGTTGGTCCTAAATATCGCCCTATCACTTCTGATGTATTAAATTATGATGAAGTGATGGAACGCTATATTGATATGATGGAATGGCTTGCTGATTTATATGTAAATACTTTGAATATCATTCACTATATGCATGATAAATATTCTTATGAAAGACTGCAGATGGCATTGCATGATAAAGAGGTGAAACGCTATTTTGCGACTGGTATCGCTGGTCTTTCTGTAGTGGCTGATTCTTTATCTGCGATTAAATATGCAAAAGTTTCTGTCACCCGTGACGAAGATGGAGTTGCAGTGGACTATAAAATAGAAGGAGATTTCCCAAAATATGGGAATAATGATGATCGGGTAGATGAAATAGCGGTGGAAATTGTAAAGAAGTTTATGAATATGGTAAGAAGTCATTACACTTATCGCGAGAGTATTCCAACTACTTCTATTTTGACCATCACCTCTAATGTCACTTATGGTAAAAACACAGGATCTACTCCAGATGGAAGAAAAAAAGGAGAACCATTTGCTCCGGGCGCTAATCCGATGCATGGACGAGATACACATGGAGCATTGGCATCTTTATCTTCCGTATCCAAACTTCCATTTACGGAAGCACAAGATGGAATTTCTAATACTTTTTCTATCATTCCGGGAGCACTTGGAAAAGAAGATCGTGTCTTCTCTGGTGATATTAAATTAGATTTAAGCCAACAGGAACATTAGAACAAGTTATATACAAAAAAGTTTTTCTTTTTTAAGACTTTTTTGTAAAAAAAGGAGCAAATATGGACACTTCAAAATCAAAGGAAGATATGATATCTGATATTGTTTCTATGTTAGATAATTTTATGGCTGAGGGTGGTGGACATATGAATATTGATGTGAATACTCTTACAGCTAATAAAAAGGCTCAAAAACAAGTAGAAAAAACTATCAGCTCTGACTGTAATTCTAAAAATATGGCATGTCGAGTGCCTACTTTAGAAAGCGGTATTGATGGAGAGGAAAATTAGGAGGAAATTATTATGACAAGTCAACAACAAATTGATAACTTAGTTACTATGTTAGATGGTTATGTGGAAAAAGGAGGACATCATTTAAATGTAAATGTCTTCTCTAAAGAAACTTTATTAGATGCACAAGCTCATCCTGAAAAATATCCTCAGTTGACAGTACGTGTATCTGGTTATGCTGTAAACTTTTCAAAATTGACAAAAGAACAACAAGATGATGTTATTTCTCGTACCTTCCATAAAGGTATGTAAATTGAGTAGGGAAATGTCCTTCTCTACTACTCGTTATGTGAGGAGCATATTAGGACAACAACTATTTTCTATGCGCCTCTATGTGTAAAAAACGCGATTTCTTATAAGCGAAAAGGTTATATTCCGTAATATTTATACTGGGATATAATCTTTTTTGCTATATTAAAAAGGAGGGTTCTTATGGACGGCAGAATTCATTCGATTGAAACTTTTGGTACAGTAGATGGTCCGGGCGTTCGGTATGTAGTTTTTGTACAAGGATGCCCTATGCGATGTCTTTATTGTCATAATCCTGACACTTGGACTACGCAGGGAGGAACTTTACGATCTCCTGATTCTATTTTAGAAGATTATGAAAAATATCGACCTTTTTTAAAAGGTGGGGGGCTTACGGTAACAGGGGGAGAGCCTCTGCTTCAAATTGATTTTTTGATTGAATTGTTTGAAAAAGCTAAGGAAAAAAAAATCCACACCTGTATTGATACTTCTGGCATCACCTATAATCCTAATAATCACTCTTATTTAAAAAAATTAGACCGCTTGATGAAAGTGACAGATTTGGTCATGTTAGATATTAAACATATTGATGAAGAAGAGCATATTTGGCTCACAAAGCACTCAAATAAGCATATTTTAGAATTTGCCCATTATTTAGATCAAAAAAATATTCCTTTATGGGTTCGTCATGTAGTTGTTCCTACTATCACTTATGCACATGGCTATCTTTATAAGCTCGGATTATTTTTGGGCACGTTATCTAATCTCAAGGCTTTAGATGTCTTAGCTTATCATGATATGGGAATCACTAAATATAAAGAATTAGGGATAGACTACCCCCTCAAAGATCTACCTCCTCTTGAAAAATCAGAAGCTTTAAAAGCAAAGGAATATATTTTACAAGGGATACTAGCACAGCAGGAAAAACAGGGACATGAACAGGAAAAAATAAATAACTAATATTTCTATAAATTCTCTGCAATTACCACTTGTCTAAATTTAATTTTTGTATTAAAATGTAGGAGTAAAGTTATTATATATCGAGAAAATTTTAAAGGAGGATTTTTATTATGGCATACAAAATTAGTGATGAATGTGTTTCTTGTGGAACTTGCGAAAGTGAATGTCCAGTAAGCGCAATCTCTGAAGGAGATGGCAAATACGAAATTAATCCTGAAGTTTGCGTAGAATGTGGTGCTTGTGCTGCTGCTTGTCCTGCAGGTGCTATCGCACAGTAGAATTAAAACAATAATAATTAAGAAATTATTCATGAATACAAAAAGATATGGTATCTGTATAAAAACATTTACCATATCTTTTTGTATTATATCAGTTTCTCTTATTAGGTATATTATATTTATTTTTTCAGAAAAATGAAAATGTTAAAATTTTCTCTTTTCTCATCAATAAATGCTTGTCTTTCTATTTTTTATGATCTTCAAATCATGCCTTTTTTCCAAAAAATCTTCTTCTCTTTTTTGGTTTTTTTCCGTTTTCTTTTGTAACTGCTGCCTCAGAACGACCCTTTTGATAAATACGAATTGTTTCATCTAATTTCTTAAAACGCTCGTCCTCTTTTTCTTCTTTTAAGCGCATCAGATAATTTAATTCTTTTAGTACATTATCACTTACCTGTTCGCTCAATTCTTGTCCTAACAGAGGATTATTCTCAATTAGTGCTTGTGAAACAATATTTGTAATAATCGCTTGAAACTGCTGCATTTTGTCATCGTTAACAGATATCTTTTCCACTTGAGCAGGCTCTACCTCTCTGGTCTGTGTAACAGTAATTTCTACATCATCTCTTAAGTCCTTATAAAAAGATGGCTGTCTTTCTTCTTCATATTGTGGTATTTGTTTTTCCTGTTCTTCTTCTAGTACCTTACTATTTAATTCCTCTTTAAGGTCTAATATACGATCTAAGTTCGCTCCTCCAGAAGCGATTAATTCAGGTAAGAGCATCTTGATGGCCTTTAACTGGAAACCTTGTTCTTTTAGAAATTTAATATTCTTTAGCAACTTAATATTTTCTTCTGTATAGTATCGGTGTCCCATTTCGTTTCTCGGAATTTCTAAGCTTAATTCGTCTTCCCAGTATCGTAATACATGAGCCTCAACATCTACTTGTTTCGAGGCATCTGATATAATATATCTTTTCGATGACATAAACGCCTCCTAATATGTAAAATTTTTCCAGTTATAATTATTATAACATTAATATGTTAAAAAGCAAGTAAAATCTATAGAAATATTCTCAATCCTTATTATTAATTGTTTAGATTATATAAAGATATGTTTTCGCACGGCAAGAACCTATTCCAATGAAACCGCGCTCCCGCTCCGTTCCAGACGTAACGGACACTAAATTCGCGAACCCTAACGGGTTTGCTCATTAAGTGCCGACGTCTTCCAAGGGGTTTCTTTTGGAATAGGTTCTTGCCTTAGCTACTTATTCGCTCTTCTGTAAAATAATATTTCTTTTTTATAACTTGAAATATTTTACACAAAACATAGATACTTTTTTTCAAACATTTCAGAAAATTAGATACCTTTATCTTTATTAAAATTATTACTGTATATGATTTATATAAAACTTTCTATTGAAAATCTATGTTTAAAAATCTAAATTTAAAGACATTTTAAAATATTTATCCATTCTATTATTGGTCTACTCAAAATTTAACCTTTTAAACCTCGTGCTTGTCTATCCATATCTTCAATGACAATATCATAAATTTCACCTAAAGATGCACAATATTCAAGTACTTTCCATGGTTCATTTGTATGGAAATGGATTTTCACCAGTTCTTCGTCTCCAACTGCTAATAAACAGTCGCCTTGAAAATTATTGTTGAAATATTCATTTATAGTATCTTCATCGAGATTCTCACCCTCAATCAATAATTGTGTATCATATCTAAATTCTAACATTAGTTCATCCCCTTAAGATTTCAATTTCATTCTAAAAAAACTTTTATTTTTCTTTATATATAATGTATATATAGTTAGCTCACTGTTTCATAGAGATACGCTAGCGAAGGCAAGGAAATATTCCATAAGAAGCCCCTTGGAAGACGTCGGCACTTAATAAGCTGACCTGTTAAGGTCTGCGAATTTAGTGTCCGCTACGTCTGGAACGGAGCGAAAGCGCGGCTTCGCTGGAATACTTCTTTGCCGCAGCGGAAACTCAATTCCCATGAATCCCCTTATTTTTTATTTGCTGGTTCAATATTAATATTCTTCCCCTTTATCTTTACATCCTGCATCGCCTTTAAAACATCTTTTGCATATTCTCTAGGCACTTCTACAAATGTATATTTATCATACATATCTATTGAACCAACTAATTTTCCGGGCATCCCTGTTTCTCCTGCTACTGCTCCTAAAATATCTCCCGGTCTTACATTTTGTTTTTTCCCGATATTAATAAAGAGCCTTACCATTCCCTGCTCTGCTCCCGTATCTTTAAAATCTTCACTCATAATATCTTCTTGTGTTCCACTCTCTTTTCTCAACATCAATTTAAAAAATGCTGCTGCCATATCCAAAGCAGTAAAATCTTCTTCATTTAGTTTTTCTTCCACTAAACTGATCATAGAAGTCAAATCTTCTTCTTGTATAATATTTCTCACTTGTTCTAATAATTTTTCTACTTTTGTATTTGCAACATCATTTAAAGAAGGAATAGGCTGTAGCAGAATTTTTGTCTTACAATATTTTTGAATATCCCGAAGTTTATATACTTCCCTACCAATCACAAAGGAAAATGCCTTTCCTGTTCTTCCTGCTCTTCCTGTTCTCCCTATTCTATGGACATAATATTCTTCATCTTGTGGAAGATCATAATTAAATACAGCTTCTACATCATCCACATCTATCCCTCTTGCTGCCACGTCTGTTGCCACTAAAATCTCTGTTTTTCCATTCCTGAAACTATTCATAACTCTATCTCTCTGGGCTTGTTTTAAATCCCCATGAAGTCCCTCTGCAAAATATCCTCTTCCCTGTAAAGCTACTACCAATTCATCTACTTCCCGTTTTGTATTACAAAATACTAAAGATAATTTTGGGTCATAAATATCTAATAATCGGGATAGCACTTCTTCTTTATTTTTTGTTTTTACCTCATAATAATATTGTTCTATTTTAGGCACAGTTAATTCTTTTTTTACTACTTTTATCATCTGTGCATCTTTTTGATAGGTCTTTGTAATATCTAAAATGGGTTTTGGCATTGTTGCTGAAAACATAATCGTCTGGCGTTCTTCTGGAATCTCTTTTAAAATAGTTTCGATATCCTCTCGAAATCCCATATTAAGCATCTCATCTGCTTCATCTAAAATTATGGTATGCACTTCTTCAAATTTCACTGTTTTTCTTCTCATATGATCCATCACACGTCCGGGTGTTCCAATAATAATTTGTGTTCCCGCTTTCAAAGATCTGATCTGTTTTACAATATCCTGTCCCCCATAAATAGGAAGTACTTTTATTCCATGCATATATTTTGATAAATTTCTGATTTCCTCTGCCACCTGAATCGCTAATTCTCTTGTAGGACATAATACAACTGACTGCAATTTTTTACTTTTGGGATTTATTTTTTGTAAAAGTGGAATCCCAAATGCTGCTGTTTTTCCTGTTCCTGTCTGTGCTTGTCCTACAATATCAACTCCTGTCATCTCCATAGGAATCGCCTTTGCCTGAATAGGAGTTGCCTCCTCAAAACCCATATCAGTAATCGCACGAAGAATAGGATCTACTATATTTAATTCATCAAATCTAACTGTTTCCATTATTTTCTCCTTCATCTTTCTTCTCTTTTATTTTTGCTTCCTTCTTCTATTCTTGCCCATTTATTGCACAAAAAACGCTCTTTTACTAAATAAAGAGCGTAAGTTTATATACATTCAGTTGATTTTAACAGTTATAGCAAAAAATCTTTTCTTTCTTAATGAAAAAATTGCTATACAATAGTTTCGACAAATACTCACAGACTTTGTCATACTTAATCTAGTCAATATGAGCTAAGGAAGCTCTCACCTAAACATAAATCATTCATATCAAAAACGCTACGAGTTATATCATAGCAGAAAACTTTTTCCGCGTCAATGCAGAATATTTAAGAATTTTGAGATATCTATTATAATTCAACCTTTTTATTCTATTGTTACCATGAAATTCTCATTTCAAAAGTAGAACCTTCAACAACCAGCGGAGGCAAGGAAGTATTCCATAAGAAGCCCCTTGGAAGACGTCGGCAC
>CAJUHN010000186.1 GCA_910585935.1 uncultured Lachnospiraceae bacterium
ACGCGCCGAGAATTTAGTACCATTACGTCTGGAACGGAGCGAGAGCGCGGCTTCGCTGGAATAGTCCCCCTGCCCACGCGAACCTTTTGATGAGGATTGGGTTAAAAATACATTGTTAGAGTGCAAAATATTTAAGCTTTTTTCCAAAAAATTTAAAGAAATAATTTTTGGATTATGATACAATAAGCATTGTTTAAGGTTAGTTAGAACTAACTATTATATTATATAAAAAAATTTATTTGATGTCAATAAAGGAATATATAGTTTTCAGAAAGGCAGGTTATGAAAATGAAAGATAAACCTATGCGTAAGATTGCGATTTATGGAAAAGGTGGAATAGGGAAATCTACTACTACTTCTAATTTATCCGCAGCATTATCAGAGATGGGATACCGAGTGATGCAGGTAGGGTGTGATCCAAAGGCAGATTCTACTAAAAATCTGATGAAAGGAAAAAGGATTCCCACTGTATTAGAACAATTAAAAGAAAAGGGAGAAGATCTGACTCTTGATGATATTGTATTTCAAGGTTATCAAAAAGTGTTATGTGTGGAATCGGGAGGACCTACTCCGGGGATAGGATGCGCTGGGCGTGGGATTATTTCCGCATTTGAAAAATTAGAAGAATTAGATGCTTTTGGAATCTATCAACCGGATATTGTTATTTATGATGTATTGGGAGATGTAGTCTGCGGAGGCTTTGCGATGCCAATCAGAGAAGGGTATGCGAGAGAGGTATTTATTGTATCTTCAGGAGAGATGATGTCACTTTATGCTGCGAGTAATATTGCACAGGCGATTAAAAATTTCGGCAAACGAGGATATGCGAAATTGAGTGGACTCATTTTAAATGCAAAAAATATTGAGAATGAAAAGGAAATAGTAAAAAAAGCGAGTGAGGAAATTGGAACGAAGGTAATAGCTTATGTGCCGCGTTCTTCAGAGATTCAGATGGCGGAAAGTCAAGGGGGTACAGTATTTGAATGTTTAGAAGATTCACAGATGAAAGGGATATATCATGCATTAGCAGATAATATCATAAAATGCACACAGCCTTTTGCTTAAAAATGCAAAAAGGAAGAAGATGCACAGAAAATGAGCTTGAACTGTTTCAGAATGGAGGAAAATATGAGAAAAAAGAAAATAGGGTTACTGATTGCAGCATGTATAAGTATTAGTTTATTAGGAGCTTGTGGAAATAATAAAAATGAGGTGGAAACACTCCCTTCTACTTCCCAGATATTAGATACAACACAAAATATAGAAACATCTACAGAGCAATCACAACAGATTGTTTTAGAATATCCGCAGAATATGAAGGAAAAAGGTTATACAGAGGCTCTTATATTAGAACAGATGCCGCAAAAGGCGGTACTCATGTCCAGCACTCCCGTTTTAGCATTATATCAATTAGGTGTTCCTATGATCGCTGTTCCAAAGAGTACCGTGGTCACATGGCCAGAAGATTTAGCTGCTAAAGCGGAAGAATTAAATGTGGTGATGAATTCTAATTTTGATATAGAAACTGTAGTAGCGATGGAGCCAGATCTTGTTATTTTAGGATATACCAATGCAGATACTTATGGAAAAATTTTAGAAGAGGTGAATATACCAGTTTATTATGTGGATGCTGGGCATACTGTTTCTTATGAATCGATAAAACAGCAGACAGAAGTATTAGTAAAAGCATTTGGAGCAGATTCGCAGGCGGGAAAAGATATGATGCAGGCGTTTACAGATTTAGAGGCTCGTTTGGAAGAAACAAAACAAAAATATCAGGGAAAAACAGTGATGGTTTTACAGTCTGCCCCTCCAAGCCATTATATTCAGACAAAAGATGGAACATTGGGAAGTATGTTGAATATGTTAGGATTTACAAATGTATATGAAAATAGTGCTTCTTCTATGGCAGAAATTGATATGGAGGTAGCTTTGAGCTATAATCCAGACCTTGTACTCTGCGTGGGGGCTAGCAAAACAGCAGAGGAACATAAGAAATTGATGGAAGAAGATTTTGCTAATAATTTAGCTTATTGGAATAGTATTTCAGCGATAGAAAGAGGGGATATCATTTATCTTCCAAATTCTTACATATCAAGTGCGGGAATCAATATTATAGACAATATCAACCAATTAATAGAGATAATCGATAAACATTATGAGAGTAATGAAGAGTGAAGTATTAAGAAAGTGTAGAAATGAGGTTTATGATGAATAAAAAAAAACATATGGTGTTGCGCTTTAGTTTGGTGATGACAGTACTTTTAGTGCTATTGATTGTCTTTTCTATTCTATCTGCCGCGATTGGAAGCGCAGGATATACGATACCAGAAATTTTAAATGCTCTTTTTTCTCCACAAGAGAGTTTTATAAAAGTGGTAGTTCTTAACTTGAGATTGCCGAGAATTATCTTAGCTATCTTGATAGGTGCTTCTTTAGCATCTTCTGGAGCGTTATTACAGTCCGTAATGAAAAATCCATTAGCAGACCCCGGAACAATAGGAGTTTCTGCAGGTGCTGGAACAGCAGCAACGACGATTTTATTATTATTTCCTCATTTAACTTCTTCCGTGCCATTATTTGCTTTTATTGGTGCAGCGTTAGCATGTGTATTAATCTATTCTATGGCATGGAAGGATGGAGTAGACCCTACTAGAATCATTCTGTCTGGAGTGGCGATTAATTCTGTATTAGGAGCATATAATTCCTTACTGCAGCTAATGAATTCAGACAGTTTAGAAGGGGTATTAGCATTTATGAATGGCAGCCTTTCTGGACGCAGTTGGTATCAAGTAAAACTTTTGAGTGTCTATGCTGCAGTAGGGTTAATACTAGCATTTTTATGTATAAAAAGTGCCAATGCACTCCAACTCGGGGATGAAGTGGCGAAAAGCCTTGGAGTAAAAGTGAATGGAAGCAGAATATTTCTGTCAGCAGTGGCGGCATTTCTCGCGGCATCTACAGTAGCGGTAGCAGGAATGATCGGATTTGTAGGTCTTGTAGTACCTCATGTGGCTCGTATTCTAGTAGGGTCAGATTATAAAGTTTTACTTCCTATTAGTATAGTATTAGGAGCGGTTGTATTGCTCATTGCAGATACGATAGGAAGAACAATTATTCCGGGAATGGAGCTTCCTGTTGGAATTGTGATGTCAGTGTGCGGAGGACCATTTTTCTTATATATGTTAAGGAAAGGAGCAAAAACCCGTGGAAATTAATGCGAAGAATTTAGAAATTGGATATGGAGACTCTATCGTAATATCAAATATTGATGTTGAAATTAAAAAAGGTGAAATTACAACAATTATCGGTCCAAATGGCTCTGGAAAATCGACCGTATTAAAAGCGATGACAAGACTTCTAAAATATCAGAAAGGCACTGTCTATGTAGAAAATAAAGATTTATTACAATATGAGAGTAAAGAATTAGCTAGAATAATAGGTATTTTACCGCAAAGACATTCTGCACCTCCTGATTTTAAAGTGAGAGATTTAGTATCATATGGGCGTATGCCTTATAAAAGGTGGTATGAGAAAAATAAAGAAGAGGATGAGAAGATCATTGATTGGGCGATGGAGGTGACAGGCGTCACAGAACTTCAAAATAAATCCATTCAAGCTTGTTCGGGGGGAGAGGCACAGAGGGTATGGATTGCGATGGTATTGACCCAGAAACCAGAAATCCTTTTTTTAGACGAACCAACAACATATTTGGATATCTCTCACCAGCTTGAAACAATGAAATTAGTAAAAAAGTTAAAAAAAGAAACCAAAATAGGTGTAGTGATGGTATTACACGATTTAAATCATGCGTTAGAGGTGAGCGATCATATTGTGGTAATAAAGGATGGATATAAATATAGTGAAGGAACACCAGATGAGGTTATCACTCCGACTATGATGAAAGAAGTATATAATGTGGAATGTGATGTGCTTCATATTCCCGGGCGGAGCTGCCCTTTATTAGCTTTTAAAGAAATTTCTTAGAGGAGGGATTTGACTATGAATGGAGAACAATTATTAAATAGACTCACCAGATTATCTGAGGTAGAAACAATAAAAGATGTGAAATCATTAACAGCAGCATTATTTCCCGGCACACATTGTCCTTTAATGGGAGCAGCGATGGCAGTAAGAGGAATAAAAGATGCGATGCTCATGATAATAGGAACAGAAGAATGTAGTTATTATACAAAGCATATGACGATTTATTCAGAAGAATTTGGAGGACTTTATGGAAGATGTGTATCAGTAGTATTAGATGACCATGACATCACTTTTGGATGTAATAAAAAATTAGAAGATGCTTTTAAGGAGATGATAGAAGAGTATTCTCCAAAAGCAGTTTATTTAGTGAGTACTTGTGTGGTGGAAATTATCGGAGATGATATAGATGCGATAGCAGATATTTTCACAGAACAATATCAAATTCCAGTGATGCCAGTACATACAGAACATTTTAAGTGTGAAAATCATCTGCCGGGATTAGAAAGGACAATTACAGCGAGTTTGAAACTGATGCAGTCATGTCCTTGTGACGGCAGTGTCAATATATTAGGACAAAGAATGGGAAACTTTAAAGATACCGAATTATACCATTTATTAAAAGAATCAAATGTTTCCATTGGATTACAGATGCCATGTGGATGTGAAATTGAAGAAATAAAAAGGGGTGCAGCGGCAAAAGTGAATATTGTAGTGAATATGATAGGCTTGCCTCTGGCAAAAAAGATGCAGCAGAAATTTGGGATACCATATGTCTTTTTTAATAAATATACTTCTCCTAAAAGAGTGAAAAAAGCTTATGAAAATTTATTCGAGTGTCTTGAGCTTCCTCTAAATCTGCAGATAGAAAAACTTTATCAAAAAGCAGAAGAAAAGAGAAAAGAAGCGGAAGAAAAATTAAAAGGCATTACTTATATTTATGGGAATACCCCTTTAGATTGCTTTGAAGTAAATGAGTTCATGGTATCGCTTAAGATGATACCACAAGTCATTCAAACATCTGCCATCTATGAAACAGATGGAGAATATATAGAAAATATTTTAAAAGAAGAAAATCCCTATATGACAAAATCTGCAAATATCGCTCCATTACAATATGTTTATGATGTGTTAAAACCTAATCTCTATTTAGGACATGAATATGCAGCGAGGTTGAGAAAAAAGGGAATAGCGATTGTACATATAGATAAAGTGAATTCTAAACTTGGTTTTGAAGTTACAGAATGTTTGATAGAAGAATTATTATGTGCGGCACAAGAAGCGAAGAGTTTGAGAGAGGAGAATATAAAATGAGTTTAACAAGATATTTGCCATTACCTTCAGATAGAATGGGAATTATTTGGAATCTTTTGAACATAAAAGAAGGAGTTGTATTAGAATATGGTCCAGCAGGAACAACACATTTTAGTATGAGCCTTTATGGAGAATTAGGAGTAGATGCTCCAGAACGCCTTTTCACTACACATATAGGTGAAGAGGATATCGTGATGGGAGATACAACGCGCTTGGAAAAAGCGCTATTAGAGATCGATGAAGCATATTCGCCAAAAGTTATTTTTGTGGTCGCCTCTTCTATTACTTCTATTATTGGAACAGATTTAAAGGGAATATGCAATTATATGCAAAAAAGAGTAAATGCACACCTCATTCCTGTTGAGCAAGGAGGATTCCGTGGAGATTATAGTGTGGGAATACAATTTGTACAGAGCTTGTTAGCGGAGGAATTTCCAAAACGAAGAGAAACAGAACCGAAAACTTATAACTTATTGGGAGTTTCTTTAGGTTCTTATAGAATGCGTTCAGATATTGTAGAAATACAGGATTTGTTAGAAAAAGCCTTTGGATGGAAGAGAAAAACATGTTTCTGTTATGATACAAGTGTGCAGCAGATAGAGGATTCCGGAAATGCTAAGATAAATATTGTATTAAGACCAGAAGCAGTTGAAGCTGCAAAAATCATGAAGAAGAATTGTGATATTCCTTGGGTATTAGGAACACCATATGGATATTTGGGAACATTACTATGGATTGAGAAGATAGCGAATATCATAAAAGAAGAGCCAGATCCTGAGTTTTTAATGCAGATAAAAGAAAAAGAGAGAAATTCTTCTATGTATCAAATGAATGTGAGAATGTTAAAAAGAGATGTGCCAAAGGTGAGTCTGGTAGGAGAGTATCATGTTATAGAAGGGTTAGCATCATTTTTTCAGAAAATAGGGTTGACGGTGGCAAATAAAATCTGTCTTCATTCTTTAAAAGCGATACCAGATGCAGATAAAACGATTCTTTATTTATCAGAAGAAAAAGAGAAGAAGAAAATATTAGAAACAATACATAATCAATTAGTATTTGCAGATGATATATCGATAGAAATGTGCTCTAAGGATAATATATTTTTCCGAATCAGTGCTCCTGTGGTGAGAGGAGCGGAGGTTGCCAATCATTTGCCGATTGCGGGAGTGAGAGGGACAGATATGATATTAGAAGTTGTAGAACAGTATTTTCAAATATTAAGATAGTAGGAGAATTTGATTGAAAGTTGTTCCGCGCAAGGGAAGGAACTATTCCAGCGAAGCCGCGCTTTCGCTCCGTTCCAGACGTAGCGGTACTAAATTCGCAGCCCCTAACAGGACTGCTTATTAAGTACCAACGTCTTCCAAGGGGCTTCTTTTGGAATAGTTCCTTCCCTTTCGCTAGTTTGTTGGCTGTTCTAAAAAGAGAAAAATGTTTGTTATTTGATAAGTTGAGGTGGTTTGTGAAGGAAAGATAGTGTTTAAGTGATAAGATTAAGATAGTATGATTTTTAGGGTTTTTGAAAGTGATGTTTTCTATATCCAAAAAATAAAATAGAATCATAAAAGGGGGCATAAGATCTGTTGATTATTAACAGATTTTATGCCCCCTTTATAAATTTTACTGATTAAGAAGTGTAGTAAGATATTTATGTTTGATAAAATATTTTTTATTTTTCAAGTTCTGTTACGCTGTCGTCTTCTTTATTTTTTGATGCATAATCATCAAATTTCTTCATAACTGCATCATAAGTTTTGCTGGAGATGTCTGGAAGATCTCTTCCCCATGCTCCTGTAGCTTGTTTATAGCCTTTGATAAATGCCGCTCTCATCTTTTCCATTTTTTCTGGATCGCCTCCGCTCAGAGCTTCAGCAAAAGATAGAATACGGTCAGAGGTTTGTTCTACTCCCCAATATCCATCATCTGCAATATCTTTTTGTGCTTGTAAAGCAGTTGCTCTATCTACAGTGAAATTTCCGCTTGCTAAGATTTTCCACATGGAATCTGCATTTTGGAATGTTTTTCCCTGTTTTGTCAACATGCTTTCTACCATCTGACGGAATTGTGCAGTACGCTGTTCTTGATCTGCTTTTAATTTTTCAACTAAAGCGGTATTTTGTTTATAGTTGTTTTTTGTAGCTTTTACAGCATCTTTTGTAACAGTAGATGATGGTTCATAAACAGCAGCAGTATCATTTGACTGAGATGTTTTATTGTCGGTATTCGTGCTATTCGATTTTGTATTAGTTTTCTGTGAGTAAGTTTCCTGAACCGGTGCGGAAACTGAATTCATAATTCCATTTATGCTCATATTACGCCCTCCTTGGATTTTAATAAAATAATAATAATTTATATAATCTATATCGGAAAGATAAAGGAATAATTAACCTTTTTTTGGGAAATTCCACTTTCAAAATGAGCTATTTCATATACGAACTCCTCGAATTTAAGACAGTATATAGAAAGAATTTGAAAAAATCGAAATTATATTTATAGAAAATACAACCCATCTTTTCAGAAAAGCAAAACAAACACGAAAGATTATTATTATTCCAAAAGCCATCATATTTCACAAGCTACCTGCCCATGCGATAAACTAGCACAGGAACATACCTATTCCAAAAGAAGCCCCTTGGAAGACGTTGGTACTTAATAAGCAGTCCTGT
>CAJUHN010000187.1 GCA_910585935.1 uncultured Lachnospiraceae bacterium
ATGTATAAAGCTGTGCTGTTATCATTTCCAAGTTAGAAGTAGAACCAGCAAACGTACCAGTAGACATTGCACCAATCAGCGAGGCACAAATACCCAAGTCAACAGCAATATCATTATTCATATCAGATTCATTCTTGTTGTCGAAAATATCCGTAGAAACATCTATTGAATCCAATTTAGTACCAGCCGCCAATGACATGAAACTTACGCCACCACGACTATTTTTATGTAAAACTGCACCCTTTACAGCATTGTGCTGATCTTCCTGCTGTTTTTTAGTTAATGTGGAGCCTGTTCCTTGTTTATTCTCTGGAAACACTTCATAAATAACACGGTTATTCAATTCATCAAGAACATTTCTCTTGGTATCAATAAAGTAGTCCTTATACAATACATCTGATAGTGCAGCTATAATAAGACTTCTTCCCCAAGCCTCAACGTTTTTACACTTGATTTTTCTACACATTGTCCTATCTGGATTAAGAACTAACCAATCGCCGGATGTATTTGTATTCTTTTTCTGATTGTAACCATCAACAATTTCTTTGGGATATTTTCTTAATTTTCTATCTAACTCTTCACCAGTATAATCAGCAAAGTATCTCAAATTAAATGCCAATACAAAACGTCCATTTTTCTTACCAATAATTTTTGTATATTGCCAGGGCAGAGTAATAATAGAAGCGTTCAAACCAAAATCATTGATTTCTACAATGTTCTCTACATCATAATCTGTCATAAATTTTCTGCGGTCTACAGATTTTTCCGTAGTTTCAAAATAGTAGAAAGCTATACCATCCAACATTTCTGTGAATAAAGCATCACGAATAAAAGCCTTATCATCAATAGTATCTAATGTAGATTTCATTAAATCTTTGTTTATTTTTGCCTTTTGGGTTTTACTTTTACAAGTGATGATTCTATCAAGAGTTAGAAGTGCAGTCATATAGTCTATAGAATTACTGACGATACCATTTTTGCCATATACAAACTCAGATAATCGAATTGCTGTTTCGTGATTTCCGATAGGATTTCTCAGAACAGAATCAATTTCTTCTTTTGTGAAGTAATCATATACTCCACAGTTAAAAATTGATTCAAACAGATGATGATATGAATATGAGTTAAACTCATAATCAATAGGACTGTCTTGTGGAGTAGCGTTGTTTGTTTCTACTATGGGTGGGGCAGTAGCAGATTTATTTTTAGGAGGGCGACCCCTCTTGCGTTTTATTTCTTCAGGCATGTGTCGCCTCCTTTCTTAATTTATTAAAACTTCATAGTCATAATCAGACGAACTATACAAATCTCTACAAAATTCATTTATGTACCAAAGCACATATATAGTTGCACTTACTCTATCCTTATCTAACTTCTTTACGACTTTTTCAATGGTGACACCGCCGTTTGGTAATTGCTTTAATTTTAAATTTGCAACCTCCTCAAATAAACAATCTGTTTGCATAAATGGAGCAACTTCATTATCAAAGTCATCCTGTTCTGCAACAGTAAAATCATTTAATTGTTTATTACAAAGTAAGCGCAATTTCCCGCTATCTACCATATCAATAAAATTTGTTACAACTCGACTTTGTACTGATTGTGCTTTTAAGTTATAAAGAATTTTTTCTGCCTCATCTGGCAATTCTGGAATATTATCATCGTTAATAGTGTCCCAACACCCTAATGATTCGTTTGTTATTGGATCGAAACTTTCTTTTAGACATTCATCTACTAAGCCAGCACCCAATCCATTACCATCCATAATTACGGCTTGTGCATTATATCTTTTGCGTATTTTTTTTATGATACATGCTTGTGCTGTAAAATTCATAATATTGGGGATATTGATGATATTGACAATATCAATAGATACAATTTTTGTTTTATCTTTATTTCGTTTGACCTTTGCAACGCAAACAGAAGATTGATTATTATTTGTATTTTGTGAACGAGCAACGTCTACACCAAGATAAAATTCCTCACCTGAACGTGATTCTTTTTGAGTAGAAGTGAGAGATCGGCAACTCATAAGTTTATTAATATTTACTAATGCACTATCAGCGCAACCCACCCATTTTGATTCATAGTTCTGAGCAAATGCAATAGGGGACATTTCCTTTTTCTTTTTAAGTATTTGGCTTTTAGAACTTCCTCTGCCATACCAACAAGCTAAAAACCATGAACTTCCGAGAATCATTTCACCAGATAAATTTACCATTCCCATATACATTTGAATGCTTCTTTGATATTCGTCACTTCCACGAAAACCAGAAGTGGTAAAGAAATTTATTTGCTGATTTAATTCTTGTGGATCAACAACACCTAGTTTACCAATGGTATATCTTGGTACTTCTACAATTGGCTTTAGTGCATCTTGAAACATTGTATCATTAAGTAGAGCAGACTCTTCTATGTTAATACGTTTTCTACGTTGTCCTTTAGAGGTTTGTGCATTGGCAAGATTGTCAATTTTGCTATCTGATTTAAAACGAACTTCCGCATCACCCTTTGCAAATTTTGGTCTGCCATCAATTTCATTTTCTAGCATTGGGAAGTGTTTGAGAATTTCATTGTGTTTATCTTTTATTAATTCGGCTGCGTTTTCTTTTGTCTGGGCAGTCATTGCAAGATCAATTCCAGGAAAAAATATTGAAACTAAATACATAGCTAATACTTCATCATAAGTTTTTCCCCATCCTCTAGGGAAAACACCATATAAACTAACAAAACGCATAATACATCGTAGATATACCCTTTGATCTGAATGTAGATTTATACCGCCTTTTTCTGGTTTAATCAAATCAAGAAATAAATCAGGATACCAACGACACCATGAACAAAATTCGACATATTTGTATAAATCTTTTCCAAATATTGAATCATCTTGTAAAGCAATAATTTGTTCTTTTGTCATTAGTCATCACCGTCCTCATAGTCTTTTGGTAGGGTGATAAACTTTTTAATATTTTCTCTTATTGATTGATCTGGTTCGTCATCAAAAATCCCATATGGATCACCGTATTGTTCAAGATATTCTTCCTTTTTGCGGTCATAAAATTTGTATACATCTTCATAATCACATTGAGGAAGTCCTTGTAAATCCCTTGCATAATTTATGTAGCACCATATATTAAAATCTAAAGCATCGTTTGGTCTATATTTAAAACGTGGAAGAATAGGGATTATATCAACAGCCTGCTCAACAGCTTTAAATATTTCCGAAAAACTATTTATACCACCTTGTAGATCTGCTTCAGATAATTGTTTTGGCGTAAGTTTACCGCTTGCGGCAGCATTTTGTGCTGCGTCATACCATTTTTTTGCTTCATCAACATATCCACGAGCTGTTGCGATTTCCTCTTTAACTTTAAATCTTACATATGTTGCCAATGCTTCTTGATGAAGATTTGTTTGTAGAGTATAATTCAATTTTAGTTTTTCATATTTTTTATGCATCTTCTTATACTCGAAATCTTCAAATCCATCACCAAAAAGTTCTTTTATTTCATCTGTTACAATAAAATCATCCGTATCAATATTAAACTTTTGTTTTGATACTTTAGGCGTGTGTACCGTTTTGCTCGGTTTGGAATACTGATTAATCAGATGAGAATATCTATTTAAAATTTCCTCTTTTTCCTTTTTAGTACGATTACTATTTTGATGAATAAATCCTTCTTTCTCTGCATCAGAGTAGGATTTCGCCTTATCCTGCCGCATCACCACCATCATGAAATACTTCTGCAATATCTCATATCCATGTAAAGACACTTCCTCATCACTCAGGTAGCTATTTTCCTTCTTCACAGATTCCTCAGAAGAGAAGAGTAGGTCAAAATACAGAGGCTTATCAATATTTCTAAGTAAATCCTTAAATTTATCAAAATCAATCCTTCCATCCTCAGCTAGAACAGAAGTTTTGCAACATTCTTTACAAACAGGTATGCGCTCATCAAGAGAGTACATAGGGGAGCTGCTATAATAGAAGTCTGTTAAATTCTTCTCATCATGACAGCATGTGCATACCTTTTTTCCTTTTTGCTGATTGGCTGGCAACGATTTATTGCCAGATGATTGTGCTTTTTTTCTTGGCATGTTGCCACCATCCTTTCAATTTCAAAATTATTTGTTCAATTAAAAAAGACAGCCGTGATGACTGTCTGAAATCTGAATAGTAGAACTCGAACCTACAACGTCTGGTTCCCAAAACCAGCGGACTACCAATTGTCCTATATTCAGAGAAATATTCGTGTTGCACTTTTATAATTATCAGTTATGTGATATACTTGATTCAGCATAAAAATGATAAGAGGGGTTTTATTATGTCAATACCAGATAATTTGATTCCAATTGATAATCCATTAAAAAATATAGATATTGAAGTTTTTAAGAAGAATGCACCAATAAATTATCCACAGCCTAAAATTCCAGAACCTTTAATACGTCCAAATTCAATACATGAAACTAATCGGATATTAGAAGGGCAGAGTGAGAAGATTGATGACCTATCCAAAAATCTTGAGATAGCCAATTCAGAAATTGTAAAGCAAACCAAAGAATTACAATCTATCCATTATGAAAACATGAAATTAAATACTCAAATAGATGTATTAAATAAGACAGTCGATTCTCAGAAGGATGAATTGGAGCGATTAAGAAATATAAACGCTGAATTAAAAACTTCAAATAAAATACTCAAAGAAAACAATAAACATTATTGGAGGAATACATTCATCGTTGGATTTGTTGTTGCGGCTATATTTTTTGTATTGGGATACTTTATCTAATAAATAGTGTTATTAATAATGCTACTAAACCACCACATAATCCGCCTAATAGTGTAGGGTTGATTCTATAAATTCCTCCATCATTGGGGAAAGGGTATTCCCACCATTTATATTTTTTGATTTCAAGCACCGCCTTAATAAAAATAATTTTATTGTCTGAAAACACATAGAAAGAGTCGGACTCTCATTATTCGAGTTGAATCGAACATATCACTTGTGCACCTAATAATATAATACTAATTATTTTTTAAAATGTCCGATATAATATATGATTATTATGTTTTATAAATAGGGATAAATATAATTTAAATAAGCAAAGGGTGAAAAATATGGAAGAAAATACTTTTAATAAGCAGGTAAAAAGTCCTATTGGTAAAATCGTAAAAATGAAAAATGTCGATGGTTTCATAAAAAATGTTAAACAATATCTTGGAACAGTTGATGCGATAAAAGAGTGGAATGATAATCCTCAAGATGCCTATAAGCGTTTTTTGCATACACAATCATATCAAGATTTCATTGAAGAAGATGCTCTTATTTTATTAGGACGAACAGGGACAGGTAAAACTTCTATTTTAAGATGTATCTGTGAAAACGTTAATAATCAAAATATTACAACATATAAAATGGCTATTATGGTTCAATTTAATGAAATATTGGATGTCATAATGACCACAGTAGATGACTTTAATGCTCCAACTATCAACACTCAACTTATTAATATAATTTCTATGTATATTAATTGTCATATAATGAAGGCATTATTAAATAAAAAAGATATAGATAAAATTTCTAGAATAAAATCATATATCAAGAATAATCATTTGTATGATCTGGGTGACTATAAGTATACACATAATGGAATAAATAAAATATATAATATGGTGAAAAAATCACAAGAGTTATCTGGTAAATCTGGTGAAATTGCCAAGAACATAACAACAATAATGGATATAATTTCTGCGTTTTCTCAAAATGGATATGATGAAGCATATCAAGAAATGATGAACATACTTAAAGATAATAAAGTGCTGGTTTTAATTGACACTCTTGACGAATATGATTTACGAGATGCAAAATTAGTTCTTTCAGTGAAAGCATTGATAGCAACATGTTTTAAGTATTATAATAATGTTTGTACTAATCATATTAATATTAAGATATCAATCCCATCAGAAATACATACACATTTAATAGAAAAACTTCCTGGTAAACAACAAGGAAATACAGTTGTTATACAATGGAAAAATAATGATTTAATTAAAATGATAGCAATTAGATTATTATATTTTATCAATTGCAATAAAAACCAATGTCTGAATTTTGTAAATTCATATAGATTTGAAGATTTTTATGATGATAATAATAAATCTTTATTAAACGCAAAGAATTTATTGTATGAAATACTTCCCCAAGATTGCCCTACGAGTTTGGAATATTCATTTGACACTATGGCATATTGTATTAGGCACACTTTAAAAAAACCAAGAGAACTAATGACTATTTTTAATTATTTGCTTTCAAAAATCATTGAAGAACAAAATACTAAATATTTTTATGAAAAAACTAATGAAATACGAAATATAATTCATTCTACACAAGAAGAAATGATATCTTCAGCCCTAAGTATGTACACAACATCATATAAAAATATTAATGAAGCATGTGAAATAATACTACAAAATCGCCATTATTTTTTTCAAGGGAAGGAATTAGATGACAAATTAAAAGAAGCAGTTGCCAATAATAATGGCTATGATATCACTGACATAAAACGTATTTTATTAGAAAGTGGATTGATAGGAAAATTTAATGAAATTTCTCCTGGTAAAGATAATATACATTTTATTAAAGCTAAGTTTGAATATCAAGTTAAAGGTAGACTTTCTTTGAATAAAGAAGATTTATATGTCATTCATCCAATGTGTTATGAACATTTTGAATGCAGTATTGACAATATGGTATTAGTATATCCAGATGAATTTGATGATGATGGTGAAATAATGAAATCTGTTAGATTAAAACATTGGGAATGATCTTACATTACTTTCTCCAATGAAACAATTCTTCTAAAGAGTAGGAGGTGAAACCATATGTATCCAACTGATTTATGCTGGCAAACTGGAAACTACACTGACGATTGTAATTGTGAATTTTGTGATCACAAAGAAGAGTGTAGCGGTTATGAAGATGACGAAGATGATGATTAAAGAGTAGGGCAGTGGCTAAGCTGCCCAAAACTCTTTTACTTTCTTTGTAATATATAACTGTCCCTTACCTGTAACGAGCGTTTGTCTGTTTGTTTTAGTCTGACCTAAGAAGTCTGTATATGTATGTTCAATAACCTTAAAATATCCAGCATCAACATATTGCTGATAAGGTTGGTTATCTTTCATAAGAATTTTCTTAATTCTGAGAAATTCAAAAAGACGGTTCCTGCCAATATTAATATTGTTATATTTCAATAGCTTTGCCATAGTTTTCATATCAATCAAATCCGTAGTATCTGAAACCTGATTTGCAAAATCCACAAGTGGTTTTTGTTGTTCAATTTTTTCCTCAGCTAATTTTCGTGCCTGGCGTTCTTCTTTCAAAGCGGTTGCCAACTGGATGAGATAATCAGGATCGGTTAGTGTTCGTTCAATAACTTCATTGGTCATATAAGCACCATGTTTACGAATTGAAGGTAAAATATCATCCATTACCCAAGATTCAAATTTTTGTGCAGAAGGTAATTTGCTACCAATAATTAGTCGGTAAATATCAGACTCTGGTATAACCATTACTTCCAATAATTTTTCAGAGTTTTGTGGGTGGGGGGATTTCAGATACCCTACCTCTTTTACACCTATTCTTTACTGTATTCTTCGGGTCTTTATATCCAAGAATAGATGCAATATCTTTTGCTACAAACCAAGGTTCTCCATCAATAGTTACGGTTCTGATTTCTCCAAATTCCTCGTTTTTAAAAATTTCGATTTTATTTGTCATACTGTACCTCTATCTCCGCATTAAGTAGTGGGACACTATAAAATTTTACGTTATTTGCCGATAACGGAATTGTTATCTTATGTGTAGGATTGCGGCAACAATCACTCCAATGGAGAAAGAAGTTAATTTAATAACTTTGGGC
>CAJUHN010000188.1 GCA_910585935.1 uncultured Lachnospiraceae bacterium
AACGGAGCGAAAGCGCGGCTTCGCTGGAATACTTCCTTGCCGCAGCGTCCCCTTTCCTATTAAATGTTAACTCCAAACTCTTCCCATACACTTTTATTGTAACTTTTCTAACAATTTACAAAAATATTCCGGCAGCGGCGCATCAAATTCCATATATTGTCCTGTAGCAGGATGTAAAAATCCTAAAATTTTAGCATGAAGTGTCTGTCCCTGTAAGTTTGGAATGGAACATTTAGAAAAACCATAGACACAATCTCCCAAAATAGGGTGATGAATACTCGCCATATGAACTCTAATTTGATGTGTTCTCCCTGTTTCCAAAGTACATTCTATATACGTATATCCCTTTAAATATTGTAATACTTTATAATGAGTAACCGCTTTTTTCCCATTTTTCTCATTAATTGCCATCTTTTTCCTATCTGTCTGATGTCTCCCAATTGGCGCATCTATTGTACCTTCCATTTCTTTTAACTCTCCATGCACAATCGCATGATATTTTCTAGTTATTGAATGTATTTTCAGTTGTTCCGCTAAAATACGATGTGCTATATCATTTTTGCAAGCCACTAAAGCCCCTGTGGTATCCATATCAATACGATGTACAATACCCGGTCTTAAAACTCCATTAATACCAGATAATTCTTGTTTACAATGATATAACAATGCATTACATAATGTACCAGAATAATGTCCTGCGGCAGGATGAACTACCATCTCCTTTGGTTTATTAACTACAATAATATCCTGATCTTCATATAAAATATCCAACGGAATTTCTTCCGGAATCACCTCTGGAATAATTAGGTCTGGAACAATCAATGTGATCTCATCTCCAGATGATACAATATAATTTGCCTTTACCACCTTTTGATGAACCGTTACCATTTCATCTTTTATCAGCTTTTGTATAAAAGAACGGGAGAGGTTATCAGAAATCGCAGATAAATATTTATCAATCCGTTCTCCTTCTTCCTCTTCCGTCACATAAAATACTCTATTTTCCATTTCTTCCCCTTTTTCTCTCTAGAAAACCTTGCAAAATAACCTATTTGAATGAAAATTCATCCTCTTTATAATAAAATAACATTAATATCATGAATAGGATAGCAGATACAACAACATAAATATCTGCAACATTAAATACAGGAAAATCAATGAGCTTAAAATAAAAAAAATCTATTACATATCCCCTTCCTATTCTATCTATCATATTTCCGACTGCTCCCGCAGTTAAAGTGACACATATCCCTCTCAAAGGCAAATATCGTTTCTCTTTTGGAAGCTTATAATAAGCATATCCTATTCCTATCATAACAAGAACTGTAATAACTAAAAAGATATATCTTTTATTTTGCAATATTCCAAAAGCTGCTCCTTTATTTTCTAAATAAGACAATTCAAAAACATTCTCTATTAACACAAAAGAATCTTGTCCTTTTAAATATAAGTCCGCCAGATATTTTGTATATTGGTCTATTCCTACCAATAGGATTAAAGAAAGTAATCCAAATAGTTTTTTCATATTAATCTCCGTTTCAGCCCTATATTTTTAACTACACGAAGTCAGAATATAGGAAAGAGCATCTTTCATCTCTTCCTTGGTTACTGTTTTATCAATATAAGCATTTCCACATTCTTTCACTAATATAAACTTAATCACTTCATGTTCCATTTTTTTATCATTTTTTGATGTTTCTATTATAATATCTTCTGTTAAAGATTCTGTTCTCTGCAATCGAACCGGCAAAGATAAGTCTGTAACTATTTGTTCTATTTCTTTTAATTCTTCGATAGAAATATAATTTCTTTTATAAGAAATATAACTAGAAGCGACGATTCCAAGAGCCACACATTCCCCATGCAGCAAAGAAAAGTTCATTAATTTCTCTATCGCATGACCAAGTGTATGACCGAAATTTAACAGTGCCCTTTCCCCTTTTTCCTTTGGATCTCTTTCCACCACTTCTCTCTTTATTTGACAGCTTCTTTCTATCATTTCTTCTAAAACAGAAAATTCTCTTTCTTTTATTTGAGAAAGATGAGTTTGTAACCATTTATAATATGCTTTTTCTTTTATCAGTCCATGTTTTATAATTTCGCCCATTCCAGAAAAATATTCTCTCTTTGGAAGAGTGTCTAATGTATGGAGATTCATATAAACCAATTTAGGCTGATAAAATGCTCCTATCATATTTTTATAGCTTTGAAAATCAACCCCTGTTTTTCCACCTATGCTGCTGTCCACCTGTGCCAATAAAGAGGTAGGCAGTTGTACAAAATCAATTCCTCTTAAATAAGTGGCAGCGGCATAACCTGTTAAATCTCCTGTCACTCCTCCGCCTAAAGCAAGAAGCATATCTGTTCTTTCAAACTTATGTTCAATTAAAACTTGATATAAAGACTGTATGGTATCTAAATTTTTATGGCTTTCTCCTGCCTGAAAAGTGAATACAATCACTTCTTTTGCACATGGCTGTAATAAAGACATCATCTCATCAACATAAAAATCTTTTACATTTGTTTCTGTAACAATACATAATTTTTTATTATGAATAGAAAACCCTTCTAATTCCTTTGGTAAATTTTCATAAGAATTTTCAATTACAATATCATAACTAAATTTTTCTTCATACTTTACTGGAATACGTTTTGCCATCTCTTATTCCTCCTCTGCTAGTTCCTCTTCCTCAAATACTCCACCTCCTCTTTCTTGTTCCAGCATAATTTCAAAACTATCATTTTCTAATAGTTCTAACTGTGTTTGAAGAATCTGGCGATATTGTGCTTTATATACATTATATTGAGAAAGTAGTGCCTGTGTTTTCAATTTTATCTCTTCTAAATCACTTTTCGCATCAGCAAGAATATCTTTTGCTTTTGCCTGTGCTTGTGTTTCTATCGCTTCTGCTGAAACACGAGCTGTTTCTTTTGTTTCTTCTGCTGCCTTTTGAGCCAGTACTAATGCTTTTTGTAATGATTTTTCAATCGTTTTATAATTTTTCAAAGCGATAGATAACTTTTGAATCTTTTCCCGAAATTCCAGATTCTGTTTATATATCTTTTCATAACTTTCTTGTAATTCTATCAAAAAAGCATCGACATCTTTTCTATCATATCCTATCCCCGTCTTAAAAATTTTATTTTCTATATCAATCGGTGTAAGCATTCAGTTCCATTCTCCTTATGCTAAATGTACTTTTTTAAATTTATATAAATCCTACCTTTTTTTGTAGTTCCAAGGATTTTTTGATATATAAATTTGCCGTATCCTCGAACAGATACAATATCTCCTTCTTTTAATAAATAACTATTAGAATCTACTAATCGACTGTTTACAAATACTTTTTTGCCCTCTATTAATCCAGATAAACTGCTTCTAGAACCATGAAAGGCGACAGCAAGTGCACTATCTAATCTAGGCGCGGCTACAGAACCTTTTATATCTTCAAATTTAGGTGATAATTCTTGTGGAGATTTCAATGTCATTTGACAAGAAACATTTGTATGTTTGACAAGAAACAGATTTTTGATAATATAATCTGCCATAGAAGATTTACAGAATACATAAGCTGTTTTTTCAGCCACTATGATATCTCCCAGAACGGAGCGCTCTATACCCAAATTTATTAATGCGCCTAAATAATCTCTATGAGATAACTCTTGTGCAAACTTCTCATTCACAGGTTTCACTTCTAATACAGAAATGGGAAGGGGATCAAGCATATCTTCATCTGGAAAAAAAGCTATTATTTTTCTCTCTACAAAAGAATTACCGCCGCTTATTATCGTATAAACTGGCGGTAATTTTTTCTTCATGTTGAAAAATAAATCTTGTTCATATAAACTTAGAAAATCTGAATATAAAGGAAATCCTTTCTGATAAACAGCATTTGCTAAATCTAAAAAATGTTTTTCTAAAACTTGTTCTTCCTTTGTCATAGCAAACCTTCCTTATTCTGCTTGAAATGCTATGTTATAGTTTCCTTGTGAGTATCCGTCAGTATCTTCCTTTGTATTTTTATTACTGCTTAAAATTTCTTGGAAATCTCCAGAAATATCCACAGCTTCTGGTGTAATAATAAAAATATAATTTGATATTTTCTGTAAATTCCCATTCATAGAATAACATGCTCCAGAAGCAAAATCAATAATTCTCTGTGCGATATTCACTTGCAGCCCTTCTAAATTCAATACCACAGCTCGTCCATCTAATAGTGTATCACTGATTTGTTTTCCATCTTCTACTGTATGAGGTTTAATAACACATACTTCCATAGAACGATTTTTATTCCCTACAGAGTGTATAGGAACTACCTTTCCATTTGTACGTGTACGCATCTTAGAAATTCTTTCAGGCTCTTCCTCCTCATCATCCTCATCATAATACTCTTCTCTGACTTTTTTAGAAACACTTTTTCTTACTGGTATTTCCTCTTCATACTCCTCACCATCCTCATATCCATCATCATCCTCATACCCATCAAGACGCATAATATTCAAAATCTTGTTTACCATTTTTCCCATTTTTCTTCTCTCCTATAAATATTATAAATAATTTCTTTCTCCAAAGATTCCAGTGCCTATCCTGACAATATTAGCGCCTTCTTCTATGGCAACTTCAAAATCGTTAGTCATACCCATTGATAGAAACTGCATATTTATATTATCAATGTTTTTCCGTTTCATGTCAACAGATAATTGATACAATTTCCGAAAATAAATACGATTTTCTTCTGGATTTTCGACAAACGGCGCAGTTGTCATAAGTCCTTGTACTGAAATATGCTTAAATGCCGAAATTTCCTTCAGAAAATTTTCTGTTTCTTCTAACATGATGCCAAACTTACTGGCTTCTTTTGCGACATTGACTTCCACTAAAATAGATACCGTCTTTTCCAATTTTGCAGCTTCTTGTTCTATCTGCTGTGCCAACCGAAGCGAATCTACGGAATGAATCAGATACGCTTTTTCTATAACTTGTCTTACTTTATTTCTCTGCAAATGTCCTATCATATGCCAATGAATATCTTTTTCCATGAGTTCATATTTTTCACAAAGTTCTTGTACTTTATTTTCACCAAACTCTCTTACGCCTGCCTGATAAATTGTTTCTATCATAGACACAGGTTTTGTCTTACTAACAGCAATTAAAGTTACCTCTTCTCTCTTCCTCTTCCCTTTTTTACAAGCCTCTTCTATTCTTTTTTCTACTTGTCCTAAATTTTCTATGAGCAAACATATTTCACCTCCTTTCAAATAGGTACTCTGCTTATACAGACATCACCAAAAATGAAATGATTATCAACTTTCCACATAAAATAACAGCCAATATGGTTATTGATAAATCGTTTGATTCTCTTTTACTGTCTTACTATTTAAAATGATATGATCATATAAAGATAGACCATAACTTGTATTCGCCTTCACGATATAATATTCCTGATTTTGTGAAATAATTTCAATTTGCCGAAAAACAGTATAACCTTTATTGACATTATACACTCCTTTAATGGGAGCTGTGATGCCTATTTTATATCTTTCTTCTGAATCAGGCTTTAATAGCGTATCCCCTGTTTGAAAATCATCAGGGCTTACATAATAATAATTTTCATTGGATTGATAAATATTAGGCTCTATTTCTTTTGTGACAGTGGTGCGAGTTGCTTCATCATATGTTTCGACCAAAAATACGTTTTTATTATCCTTATTTATTAAATATTCTAATGGAACAGTATAAAAATTTTTTTCTGTAACCGCTGTGACAGGAATTTTTAATCCAGTTTCTACTTCTTCTATAATTTCAAAATTCAAAAAACGATCCTTGATATATCGAATCATAAATCGATCAAAATCCAATTTCCCATACGTTCCGCTCCCATTGGCATAGACGGAAAAATTTCCTTTTATCTTAAAATCATCTTGTATCATATGTATTGTCAGAGAAGTCTTTCCACCATAATTTGTTAAATCTTCTTCTGTCATAGGAAATATTAAAGACCATTCTTCACTTGTCACTAATTTATATACAGGACTATTTATCTCCAATAAATCCGAAGATTTTCTGACTATCCTTTTCTGATTTTCCATTTGAAATGTTTCCTCTGTTACTGTTTCTGGAGTGAGTCCCTCCATTCCATCTATATAATAAGCAATAGATCCTGTTTGAGTAGATGTCTTTCTTTGAAAAATCCCACCATTATTTTCCTGTAATAATTGATCTAAATTAGCGATATTACTCACATTAGCGAGTTCTAAGATCTGATAATCAATATCCATTTTAAATCCATAGACACTATCAAATTTCAGATTAGAAAACTCTAAACAAAAATTGGTGAGTTCTTTCTTTAATCCTGTTAAATCTGCATTTTTTAAATTAGAATTTGTATCTGAAAACAAAATCTCTGAGATACGCCCACTTTCATCTAAAGTATATACTGTATCACCGACAGCAACTCTTTCTCTCTCTCGGATATAATAATTTACATACCCTGCTGCCTCCGTCATACTAACTGTTTCCTGTCTTGCAATAACTCCTGTATAATATTTTTCTTGTGTGATAGCCCCCTGTATGGTCACTTCATAAATCGAAATATGTTCTCTAGAAAAATACATGATGACATTAATAATAACATAAATAAACATCACAAGGAACATAATCACGCCAGCATTTAGACGATTATACTTACGAATAGAAACAATTTTTTTTCTGGACGGGGCGGAAGTAATCGATCTTCTTCTGGAAGCTGTCAACGTAAGAAACCTCCTTATCAAAAAATTTTACATCTTAAAATACTTCAAAAGACGTCATCCTAAAAAATATCCATAATTTACCATTATATTTTCATCAAAAAAAGGCAAAATTAAAAGAAATAAATAAAAGCAGCGAATATAAGCCGTAAAGTGAAAGGAGGTCAATCATGAGTACAAAAGGAATTGATTATGTAGCTCTAACACTTGTAATCATCGGTGCTATTAACTGGGGATTAATTGGTTTTTTTAAATTAGACCTTGTAGCATTTATCTTTGGAGATATGTCTTGGATATCTCGAGTTATTTATGCACTTGTAGGAATTGCTGGATTATATCTCATCAGTATGTTTGGAAGAATTGGCAATTTTAAAGAAGAATAATGCGAGAAAGGAAGGAGAAACATGAACTCTCCTTCCTTTCCACCATCTTTACTATCTGCTTTTCTTCTTTTCTATATAGCTTTTATATGTATAGGAATATCCTCATACGCTAATATAGCAACATTCATCATAAAGAAATAAGCACTTTTGATTTAGCATTGTCAGGAAGGAATTTTTCATCCATAGAAACACTAAGAACAAATACAATATGAAATGTTTCACTTATTTTTTCCAATTTATCTATAGTATCTGTAATATCCTTTCCCTCTAAATGTGCTAATTTTAGGAAACTATCTAAAAACATAGTATCTAAGTCATGATCTTGTGATATAATTCCACTGATAAATCCTAAAAATCCATCACTGCTCTCTATACCATAGTCAACTACATTGATAAGTCGGATCTTATTATTCAATTCATACATATGTTTATCACTTTTATCTAGATAAACAATGTTTCCCTTTGCTTGTTTGATGTCTGCATTCGCTTTTTCAATTAGATGTTTTGTTTTGCCTTTTCCTTTTTCACCCGCAATAATTTGTATCATCAAAATCCCTCCTTAAAGAATTCTTATTACAATTATATAACAATTCCAAATAAAAAACAACAATTATTTGCAATTTACATTTCTTCGTTCAGGTTTCCGCGGAATGCGAGGACTCTTCCAACGAAGCCGCGCTTTCGCTCCGTTCCAGACGTAACGGTACTAAATTC